>CAZIYN010000021.1:0-15902 GCA_964543495.1 uncultured Dehalococcoidales bacterium
AGCCATCAGGTTTATGGTAGTTTCATAGCCTTTGTCATGGGCGTCTTTAATCATGTCGAGAGCCGTCTGTATCTGGTGTGCGTACGCTGCCACCCGAATCATATCCAGTACACTCCGGGAACGGGGCAGGATGTCTTCACGGTAGTCGCTTTTTTCAGCATCCGCCATTGCCGCCAGTTTCAAAGGAGTGTCATTATCGCCGACAATACGCCGGATATCGTCCTCCGTGGAGTATTTCCAGGCGCCGTGCTCGGCAGGAGAGAAGAGCCGTTTTGAGTTCATATATCCTATTTCCATGTAATCGATTCCGGCGTCTACACATGCCGTGTAGACCGCCCTGACGGTTTCGTCGTCGAACCGATGTCCGTTCATCAGCCCGCCATCCCGAATGGTACAGTCCACTATTTTAGTTTCGGGACGGCAGGAAATGCGTTTGTTTAAGTGCTCCTCTTCCGAATTATCCGTTGTCATGATTCTCTCCTCTATATCCGATTGCCTGAAACAGGAAGAACCCTCCGCCCGGAGGGTCCTTTTTGCTTTACTTACCATACAGCCAGTCTAACGCTTTATTTCAGTTACAAAACCTCCCAGGCGCACCTATTGCGCCCTATAAACAGGAAGTTATAATACCACTGGGAAGCGTTATAAACCGACATTTTCTGTTTACTACCTTGCTGGAAGTCTAACACCGGATTCCTGATTTGTCAATCCGAGCAGAGAAGGGTATTATCTCCTCACTCTAACTCTCTCCCGCAAGGGGAGAGAACCAGATTTATATAACAATGAAGAAAGAAACCTGCAAAGTGAATACAGAACCTGTCAGTTTGCCGTTTTATCAGTGTTATAGTATCCTGTTTAGAGATGTTTCTAACCTCTTGTTGGGGAGCTTCTATCTTTGGTCTGGCTTAAGTTTCTCGTCTGCGTTGTAGTCATCCTGTATGCAGGGATGAAACTGACGCGTTACTGCGACTGTATTGCCGAGAAGACCGGACTGGGCAGGATGTGGATAGGGCTGGTACTGGTGGCGGCGGTTACTTCCATGCCGGAGCTTGTTACGGGGGTCAGCGCGGCTGCCCTGGTGAAACTGCCCGACCTCACCCTGGGCACCATACTGGGAAGCTGCTTTTTCAACCTTTCAATCATAGCCCTCCTCGATATCATACACAGGCGTACTCCGATTCTGAGCAAAGCCAGCCGGAGCCATATATTTGCCGGGTGGATGGGAATAATCCTGCTGGGGATTGTCGGACTGAGCGTTTTCGGCGGAGAGAAATTTTCGGGAGTCGCCCTGGGCTGGGTAGGGGTGCCCAATATCATCATTCTCATCATATACCTGATAGGCACCAGGCAAATATTTATTAATGAAAAGAACCGGCTGATGACGCCGGCTGAGAACGAGCCTTCTCTGTATGAAGATGTATCATTGAAATCAGCCTATATAAAATTCGCCCTGGCTTCAGCGGCGGTTATAGCCGCCGGAATATGGCTTTCGTACGTGGGTGACGAGATTTCAGAGACATATAACTGGAGCGCCAGCTTTGTAGGCAGTCTTTTCCTGGCGATAACCACTTCTCTACCGGAACTGGTGGTGGCGATTACCGCCGCCCGTATCGGGGCGATAGATATGGCGGTAGCAGATATCCTGGGCGCTAATATGCTCGACGTAATGGGACTGATATGGGCCGATATATTTTATACAGGCGGTCCCATTCTGATGCAGCCGCGCTCGCTGGTATCGGACGTTCATATTTATACCGCAATAATCGCAGCCGTGATGACATTGGTGGTGATTCTGGGGCTGCGTTTTCAGCGCCAGAAGAAGCTGTTTATCGTGGTGAGTTGGTACGGGCCGCTGTTAATAGGGTTGTACGTACTCGGGGCATACGTACTGTTTGCATCGGGGATAGGTTCATAAAGGATAAAAACTGCATTTTTACTGGCACTGTTTAGTTCTGGTCGATTTTAGGTGCTATCCCCCTTTCCCCCTTTCAAACAGTTCCCTCTATTGCAAGTGATAATTCTATTGTTTGAAAGGGGGAAGAAGTTTTAGAGAGGGGGCTTCGCCCCCTCTCTTCTTTACTCACCCTCTACAGCTAGTAAGAATTTTCCTTAATTTAGAATAGTTCCGGCTGGAGAGGGGTTCACCTGAAGTATTCGCTCTAAAGGATAAAGGGTGAGGTTAATAATTATCAACCGGTTGATACCGATACTTTTTTGTTTTATCCCTTTAACAAAAAATGAACTTTTGCTATAATACTATCGGTCTGTTCGCTTCTCGGGCAAATGTTTTACATAAAAACTAAAAATGTATGTTTGCTTGAGCTAAAGAAGGTCTTATATTTTGTAATTACCGGGATAATACTCACTGCCGCCGATTAGAAAAGGACCGTGAATCAGGGAAGAGGTTTTATTCTACCCGGTGTACCGAAATCTGTAAAGGGGTGGTTATGGAAAAAGTATCCAGCAGCATAGAGAATATCGAGGGAGAAGCCGAAAAACTGCTTGAATCCGCCAGAAAAGAGGCCAGTGAAATCCTTTCCAAAGCCGGCAAAGAAAGTGAAAAAATACTTTCTGCCAAACTGTCCACCGATAAGATAGAAGCCGAAGGCAAGAAGCTGATAGAAAAAGCAAAAGCCGAGGCGGAAAAAAGCACAGCCGATTCCGGTAAAAAAGCCAGGGATGTCAGGGAAGAGGCGGAGAAGAAGGTAGACGAAATCGCACAGCGCATAACCAATATGGTAACCGGAGCCGACGCTAAATGATACCTGTTCTGGTCAATACTCCCGAACCGATGATGAAGCTCAGGGTGGTAACCGTTAAGGATAACTCCGAGCAGACTTTAAAAGTATTACAGGGAGTGGGAGTACTCCATGTCGCGGAGAGCGAAGAGCTCGAGCCTTTAGACAGGGCGGCTCTCGACAACGAACGCAGAGAAGTAAACGAATTACTATCCTTTATAGAGAGAGTACTGGGTTACCTGCCCCGGAAAGAACCCGTAATGCTTGGCGAGGATATGGAAGTAATCTACACCAAGCCGTTCAGCGAGATAAGCCAGGAAGTCAGGACTCTATACAACAAGACGGATAAACTGCACGAAAGAATCGATAAAATAGACCAGGAGTCCGGTCACCTGAAGGAACTTGCCCGGTATCTGGAACCCGTTTCCGCTCAGACCGACCTCAGGCTTAAAGACCTTAATTTCACCGGCGATTACCTGATGTCAAGGATTATTATTCTCTCCGGTGAAGCCTATGAAAATTACGGGGAAGAACTCGGAAAGTATATAACCGAGAACGTGGCAGTTACGGTTAACGAAGAAACGGTTGTCCACGCCGTTGCCGAGGTCAAGAATAGAGAAGCGATAGAGTCGCTCCTCGCAGAAATCGGCGGCAGGACCCTGGAAGTACCTGCCGAAGAAGGGACTCTAAGAGAATTTCTCGAGACCGTGCAAGCCAGGCTGAGCAGCCTCGATGACGAAAAAGCGGAGATGCTCGGGCAGCTCGAGGAAGAGGTCGGCGAAGACCTGAAGAGACTCGTCCTGCTGAGAGAAGCGCTGTCTGCCGAGAGCGAAAGGCTCCAAGTGCTCGAAAAGGCTACGGAGGCAAAGTATGTAACCATGGTGGAAGGCTGGGCCCCGGAGCCGGTGGTGGAGCCGGCAATCGCCGAAATCAGGGAAAAGATAGATTACGCTTTTATCGATACCCGGGAACCAGAAGAGGAAGAGGAACCTCCCACAAAGTACAGAAATCCGGCGGGATTCAAACCTTTCCAGATTGTGGTGAACCTGTTTGCCACTCCAAAATACAGGGAATGGGACCCGACCCCCATAGTTACCTATTCATTCGCTTTCTTCTTCGGGCTGATGATTTGCGATGTTTTTTATGCCATCGGCCTGATGCTGCTCGGCAGATTTCTGCTGAGCAGGTTCGTGGACGACCCGACAACGGATAATTTCAAGATGTTCCAGCGCCTGTTGTATATAAGCGGCGGAGTAGCCATTGTAGGCGGGCTGCTTACCGGACAGTATTTCGGCAATATCTTCGACTTTGTCGGCCTTACGAACCTTGCACTCGTTCAGGGTGTAAAGGAAATACTGCAGGACCCGATATCATTTATCGGAGTGGCACTGGCAATCGGCTTTATTCATGTTAATATCGGTCATATACTGGCATTCGCCAAGGCTATCAAACAGAGAGACAAGGGAATGATGCTCGGTAAGGTGGGGCTGTTCCTGCTTCAATTCGGCGTTCCTACAATCCTCAATTCGATGATGGGTATGGATATACCCGGATTCACGCCGGAAATATACTCTTTGCTCACGTATTTCATGCTGGCGGGAATCGTGCTGATTGTAATCTCAAGCCTGATTGTAAGCGGGGGACTGGGTGCAATCATGTGGCTGTTCGATATCACCGGCATCCTGGGAGACGTGATGTCTTACGCCCGTCTGGCGGGAGTGGGCCTTGCCACTTATTATCTTGCCTTTACTTTCAACGAGATGGCAAATATATTCATTGAAATGATGGGCGGAGGCTTTGGGATTATATTCGGAATTATACTGGCGGTGGTAATCGTTGTCTTCGGCCACATTATTAACCTGGTGCTGACGGCTATTACCGGATTTATGCATTCACTGAGGCTGTGCTTCGTAGAGTTCCTCTTCAAGTTTTATGAAGGAGGAGGGACCGAGTACAGTCCGTTCAAATTGAGAAAAAGGGCTGTAGTACCCATAACAAAGTAACAACAGGAGGCAAAAATGTTATTCGAACCACAATCTCTGGCAACAATCGGCGCTGCCCTGGCGCTTATCGGCGGACTGGTAGGTTCATCGATAGGTATCGGCATCGCCGGCTCGGCAGGAACGGCTACCCTGTCAGAAGACTCCAGTCAGTTCAGGAACGTTATTATCTTTGCATCACTGCCGATGACGCAGACGTTCTACGGTCTGATTGTTCTTATCCTTATTGTAAACGGAGTCATTAATAATATGGACGCGGTAGTAGCCGAGGTAGGTACGGGAGCCGGCGCAATGGTACTCGGTATCGGACTGATGGCGGGACTTGCAGAGTGCTTCTCGGCGATTTACCAGGGCAATGTCTGCGCGTCAGGTATTTCGCTGCTCCCCAAGACGAAAGGCAAGATTCTTACCAACGGTATCATGCTTGCCGTGTTCGTCGAGCTTCTCGGTGTACTCGGTTTCGTATTCGCAATCATGTCACTAGGAATGCTGGGACTTTCATAAGGATAGATAGCAATGAGTATGGATAAAATAAGCGAAGCTATTCTGGACAAGGTAAAAGCCGAAGCCCAGGAAATCATAAAGGATGCCGAGGAGAAGGCAAAAGAACGGGTGGACAGGGCCAAGGAGCAGCACGAGGCGAAGCTGGAGGAAGAGAAAAGGAAGCTGATGGAGGGGGCTGAGAACGAGGCAGCCCGCATCCAGGCCCAGGCCCTGATAGACGCCCGCGAGGAACTGCTGGGAGCTAAAAACTCGGTAATCGAAGAGATAGTCAAGAAAGTCAGGAAAGGACTATCCGACATTTCCGGTGGAGAGAAAATCACCCTCAACCTGATTAAGGAAGCTATGGAGTCCACCGGAATTAAAAAAGCCAGGGTATATGTTGCGCAGAAAGATATAGATGGATTGAAGAAACTTATCAAAGCAGATAAAGACCTTGCAGATAGAATAACCGATATCAACGAATATAAATGTGACGGCGGGGCTGTCGTCGAGGACATCGAAGGCGGAATCAGCGTCGATAATACCTTCGAGACCAGACTCGAAACACTGATTCCCAGGATATTACCTGAAATCAGCAAGGAACTCTTCAGGGAATAACAGGAGACAGTTATATTGGGCGCAGGATACGCATTTATTACAGCTTACCTTAAAGGTGAGGAGGCGAAAATCGTCACCTCCGAACACATCGGCGGTCTGACCAGGACGACCGGTATTTCCGATGTCCTGGACGCTATAAGCGATACCGATGTGGGCGGTTACCTTGACGGTCTGGATATCCAGAACTTCAATGAGCTGGACGGGCAGCTGTGGACCTATTTCGGCGAATGCCTCCGCCGGCTCGAATGGTTCAAGAACCTGCCGTCCGATATCCGCAAGCTGCTGAATGTATATGTGGTCAAATACGATGTTTTAAATATCAAGGCGGCCCTGCAGGGTTTAGCCACGGGTAGCAAACCGGAACCGATTCCGGTGGGGACTATTCACCAGCAGGGACTGCTGGAAGCGCTTTTCAGCGCCGAAGACGTGGAGGGAATCAGGGAAGTGCTGAGCGGCTGCGGCCTGGAGGAGTACGCCTCCGCACTGACAGAATACAACGTGGAAGAGGGGACAAGAGCAAGGCTTTCCGTGGAAGCCGGACTGGACGAGATATACTACCGCGACCTGATGGATGTAACCGGCCGGATGAAAGACGGCGGAATACTTACCCGGGTTTTCGGCATTATCGCCGATATGGTCAATCTGCAGATAGTAACGAGGTCGGTAATAAAAGAGACCGGCTCCGAAGTGGCGGAGTATGCAATCGACGGCGGATATATTATTTCGGAACAGACGGCCAAAGACCTGGCGGCGATGAAACTAGGTGATTTGCCCGCCGCGATGGATAACGCGGAATACCGCGCCATGGTGGAGGAGATAGCCAGCAATTATGAAAGGACCAGAAGCCTAGCAGTGGTGGAAGAAATTATTGACAAGAATAAACTCAGAATACTCAGGGACATACTGGCACCCAGGGTGCTGTCACCCCTGGTGGCGGTCTGGTATCTGGTTATAAAGGAAATCGAGCTGCGGAACCTGAGAATGGTAATGAAAGCGGCTTTCGATGGTATATCAATCGAAGAAATAAAGGACTATCTGGTGGTTTAATCATGATGCCTGTAGGACATCTGGAAATAGCAATAGTCGGTGATGAAGACCTGGTCAATATGATGAGGCTGGCGGGAATTCGCAGGTACAAGCAGATAGCAAGCGAAGGCAACGTCGAAGAAGATGTCAGGAACGTCCTGACGGAACTTATCGACGACGCGGAAGTCAGCGTAATTGCGATACAGGAAGACTACGTGGACTACGTAAGAGATATGGTTACCCGGGTACAGGAGAGTAAGAACCTGACTCCGGTAATTATCGAGGTCCCTTCGAAACAGGGTACGAAATATCCGAATGCGGCCGAATACTACAAGGCATTCGTAAGCAAATTTGTTGGATTCGAGATACAGATTTAGATTTGTTCAAGGAGGTTAGTGAGATATGGGTGAGATATGGAGGATATCAGGTCCGTTAATTATAGCCAAGGATATGAGAGGAACCCAGGTCTACGAAGTCGTTGAGATTGGAGACGAAGGACTAGTGGGCGAGATTATCGGACTTGAGGGAGATAAAGCGGTAATTCAAGCCCATGAGGATACCCTGGGGCTGAGGGTCGGTGAAGATGTGAGGGGTACGGGTGCGATTTTAACAGTCGAGCTTGGTCCGGGAATCGTCGGTTCCATCTACGACGGACTGCAGAAATCGCTGGTAGACCTGATGAAAGAGGGCGTCTTTATCAAGCGAGGCGCCAAGGCTTTCGCCATACCCAGGGACAAGCAATGGGATTTCACACCTACTGTCAAGCTCGGAGACGAGGTCGAAGAGGGCGACATACTGGGTATTGTTCCTGAAACTCACCTTATCGAGCATAAGATAATGGTGCCGCCGGGAAAGGGCGGCACGGTAAAGGAAATACGTGCCGGAGAGCACACCGTTGAAGAACCTATTGTATGCCTGGACTGCAAGGGTGAAACAATCGAACTTTCGATGATGCACAAGTGGCCGGTCAGGAAACCACGCCCATACCGCCAGAGGTTCAAGGCTTCCCAGCTTCTCGTAACCGGAATGCGCATTCTCGACTACATGTTCCCCCTGGCTCTCGGCGGGAAAGCGGCGATACCCGGCGGCTTCGGTACCGGAAAGACCGTTTCTCTGCAGCAGCTTGCCAGGTGGGCACAGACGCATCTTAATATCTATGTCGGCTGCGGTGAAAGAGGAAACGAGATGGCGGACGTACTTTACAGCTTCAAGGAGCTGCAGGACCCGGCGACGGGCAGGCTGCTCCAGGAGAAGGAAGTATTTATAGCCAACACTTCCAATATGCCGGTGGTAGCCCGTGAGGCAAGCATTTTCGTGGGAATCACTCTTGCCGAATATTACAGGGATATGGGTTATGATATTCTCCTGGTTGCCGATTCCACTTCCAGGTGGGCCGAGGCGATGAGGGAAATCGGCGGCAGGCTCGAGGAAATGCCCGGCGAGGAAGGCTTCCCGGCGTACCTGGGTTCCAGGCTTTCTTCCTTCTACGAAAGGGCCGGGCTGGTGGAATGCCTGGGAAGTCCCGACAGAAAAGGTTCGGTGACGATAGCCGGAGCGGTAAGCCCTCCGGGAGCCGACTTCTCAGAGCCGGTAACCCAGAATACACTCAGGATTGTGGAAGCCCTATATTCGCTGGACGCTTCGCTGGCAAACAGGAGGCATTTCCCGGCGATAAACTGGCTTTCAAGTTACAGCCTGTACGCGGACGCAGTCGAAGGATGGTGGGCCGAAATCAGCCCGAACTGGGCGGAAACAAGAGCTACCGGACTGAAAATCCTCCAGCAGGAGGCGGAACTCGAGGAAATCGTGAAACTGGTCGGACCCGAAGCTCTGCCGGACGGAGATAAACTGCTGCTGGCGGTATCCAGAATGATACGCGAAGACTTCCTCGCCCAGAGCGCCTACCACGCGATAGACACTTACTGCCTGCCGGCAAGAGCTCACCGCATGCTGGAGACCATCATCAGATTCTACGACCTGGCGCAACAGGCTTTGAATTCGGGTATGAGCGTGAACGATATCAGACAGTCCCCGCTCGTCCAGAGAATATCGAGAATGAAGGACATCCCGAACGAGGAATTCGAGGACAGGATAAAAGTCCTGTGGTCGGATATGGAGACAGGCCTGACATCCGGTAAAGGAGGCGCATAATGGCGGATAATCTCTATATCAGGGAAACAAAAGCGATAACCAGAGCCAAAGGCTCGTTGCTGATTGCCGGGAGTATTCCCGGAATACAGTACGGAGAAATCGTAGACGTGGTGCTTTCAACCGGCGAGGTGAAGCGCGGCGAGGCTATCGATATCAGCGAAGAGGCTACCGTGGTACAGGTGTTCGGCGGAGTCAGTGAGGTGGACCTCAAGGGAAGCAAGCTGAGATGTAAGGGTGAGACCCTGAAGCTGCCTGTGTCTATTGATATCATGGGCAGGATTTTCGACGGAATGGGAAACCCCATCGACGGCGGACCGGAAATCGTACCCGAAAACTACCTGGATATCAACGGCGCACCGGTGAATCCCGCCCAGCGTATGCCGCCGGCGGAGTTCATCGAGACGGGCATCTCCGCAATCGACGGACTGAACGCCCTCGTCAGGGGGCAGAAGCTGCCGATTTTCAGCGGCTCGGGCCTGCCCCACAACAGGATAGTCGCCCAGATAATATCCCAGGCGACGGTGAAGGGCAGAGAAGAGGGATTTGCCATGGTATTCGCTGCTATCGGCGCCAGCTATGACGATTCGGCTTTCTTTATCCAGAACCTGGAGAAATCAGGCGCCAGACAGAGGACGGTCGCCTTCATTAATAACGCCTCCGACCCGGTAATCGAACGTATGTCCACTCCCAAACTTGCACTTACCGCTGCCGAGTACCTGGCATGGGAGCGCGGTATGCACGTGCTGGTCATCATGACGGATATGACGAACTACTGCGAAGCCCTGCGGGAGCTTTCGGCGATGCGTGAGGAGATTCCTTCCCGCCGCGGCTATCCCGGCTATATGTACACCGACCTGGCAACGATGTACGAGAGGGCAGGGAGGATTGTGGACAGGGACGGTTCGGTAACGATTATGCCTATCCTGACAATGCCCGACGACGATATTACGCATCCTATACCCGACCTTACCGGGTATATCACGGAGGGGCAGATTGTTGTTTCCCGCGAACTGGAAAGAAAGGGTATCTACCCGCCTATCGGCGTATTCCTGTCCCTTTCGCGGATGATGAAAGAAGGGATAGGTCCCGACAAGACGAGGGAAGACCATAATAACGTGTTTATGCAGGCGTATTCCGCCTATGCCGAGGGAGTCGACCTCCGGGAGATTTCCACGATTATCGGCGCCGACGCGCTGAGCGACAGGGATAAGGTCTACCTGGAGGTTGCGGACAGGTTCGAGACCGAGTTTATCGGCCAGGGCGAGGACGAGAAGAGGACAGTCGAACAGACCCTGGATATCGGCTGGAACCTGTTCAACGCGCTGCCGGAAGAAGACCTGAAACTCATCAGCGAGGAACTGATTAAAAAATACCTGCCCAGGTACAGGGAGGGTTCTCAGAGCTAAAAAATGGCGAAACTGATAACGGTAAGACCGACCAAAATCGAGCTTATCCGCCTGAGACGGCGGCTGGTACTGGCTGAAAGGATTCGTAAAATCCTGAAGGACAGGCTTGCAATCCTGGTTATGGAGTTCCTGCAGCTGGCACGGGAGACCGTGGATGCGAAGCAGGCGCTGGTGGACCATTTTGCCGAGGCTTATAAGGCGATGTCCGTTGCCTCCGGCTATCACGGCTACCTTGCGATGGAGAAGGAGCTTGCAGCCAGCGGGAAAGACCTGGAAATCGTCACCGGTTCGAGGAATATCGCCGGAGCGCGTGTCCCTTCATTCGAACTGAGGGGGACCGAGCAGGTGGCAGGATACAGCCTGATAGATACCTCGTCCTGGATAGACCAGACAGCCGAAGAAGCCAAGAAGTGCCTGGAAGCAATCGTGGCCCTTGCCGAACTCCAGAGCACCCTGGAAATACTCGGTAAGGAAATAAACAGGACGAAGAGAATAGTCAACGCCCTGGAATACCTTGTAATCCCCAACCTTGAGGTTACGATAAGGTTCCTCTATATGAAGTTCGAGGAAAGAGACCGTGAAGAAAAGGCCCGCTTAAAGCGAGTCAAAGTCCTTCTGGAGAAGAAAGAGCAGAATGCCGGATGAGCTGCCTTACGATAAGATGCTCCAGGAATCTCTTAAGGGCGAACTGAAGGTCCTTAACGCACACCTGCCTTCGGAGAGTAAAACTCTTTCCGCCCTGCTCGCGGAAGACACCCCCGCGGTAGCCTGCAGCGACGGCTCCGCTCACCTTTTCAAGAGAAAAGAACTCGACTTCCTGGCCGGTATACTCGAACCCGAAGAACAGGAGAAGCTGCGGCTCCCGGTAATGATAGAAGTGGACCCGGGCAAGGATGAGATATCCGTGATGTGCCGCAGCGAGGTGGAGGAAAAGGTTATCTCCGCATTACTGGAAATGCCGCTGAATATCAAAGAGAACCGGATGAAACTCTACAAACCCCAGCTTGCCGTAATAAGGAAGAAACTCAAGACCACCACCCAGTACCTTTTCTCACCGAAGGTTTTAGGGTAAAACAGTCCAGGTTATCTTTGCATAAAGCTTTAAGTGTCTAATCCCAGTATATCACGAAGACATTTTTTAAGATTGGTGAAATCGTTCTTCGAAAGAGTTCCTCGTGTTTGGTCAATAGTGTCTCTGTCGATTGTTGCTATTACCCCCTTTGCCTTAGTAGGCTGGGGTAAACCTGCTGCTTGCCAATCAGATAATTCATAGTCGCCGTAATAACTATCTGCAGTCCTACTTGATAAAGCAACAACAATCGCATCTGCCCTAGAGTTGTGGTAATTATCATCAGTAAGAATTACGGCAGGTCTCCTTTTAGTCTGCTCTCCTGCCGTAAATTTTATCTTTACCATTACAACGTTGCCAGGTTCATAGAGTGTCGTAGATGTCATCTTCCTTGTTATCCCAAACTTGAATTAGGATAGGATAATCTTCACCATGTATAAATGGTTCATTAGCATGAATAGGACCACAGATGAATAAACTAGTATCGATACTGCCAGCTGTAGTAACAGGTAAAGATACTGCGACCATATTGTTCTCAATTGATTCGCTAATTAGTAACTTATCTTTTATATAATGTTTTGTTGCCATATGTAATTTACCCCTTTGTATCTTGGGAGATTTGATTGACTCTCAGGGATATTGTTTTTTTAGAATCTCCATTTACTAATATATCAAATTGATAACTTCCGGTTTTATTAAATTGACATCCAACGATTCCGGCTATTTGGTTTGCTGTAACCATCGTACCTTTTACTTGGGGTCGGGCGATCTTTAATTCCTGATTCATTCCTAATATACGATTTCCATCTTCATCGCAAAGAACTATTTCCACATTCTTAATACTGTCAAATTCAGCAGCACCAGCCTCGTAGGAAACTACCACATAGAATAATGGCAAACCCATTGGAAGTGTCGGGGCATTTATGGTGTCAAATATGCCCAACACGTTAAGCTTACCTTCACGTGTGATACTGGCATAGTCTGCTAAAACAGCAAATTTGACTTCCATTAGACATTCATTCTTTCATTTTTTAATTTTATTGTCAAGGAAAAAGCTAAAGACCACCACCCAGTACCTTTTCTCACCGAAGGTGCTGCAGTAAGGTAAAAATAGCCTTCACTCAAGATACAACGCCCCGTTTTTGAGCCTGAGCCTTGCCTCAGGAGCGGGTTTTGGGGTATATTTATTCTGTATCTGTGGCTCTGACGTCTGTATGCCCCTGTAGCTCAGGTGGATAGAGCACCGGCCTCCGGAGCCGGGTGCGTGCGTTCGAGTCGCACCAGGGGTACTTTTAAATAGAAAATTCCTTTTCTAAGGGGTAGTATTTCCCAAAAATACATTAGAGGAGGCTCAATTGGCAGAAACATCCGGACTTGTCGAAATCAGGTGGCACGGACGGGGCGGTCAGGGCGCCGTTACCTCCGCCGAACTGCTCGCCAGGGCAGCTATCAGCGAGGGTAAATACGCGCAGGCTTTCCCCAGTTTCGGACCGGAGAGGAGGGGAGCGCCCGTGCTCGCCTTCGATAGAATCAGTGAGAAAGACCAGATAAGGGTGAGGACTGAGATTAAGGAGCCAGATGTCGTCGTTGTTCTCGACCCCGGTCTGGTAAATATTGTAGACGTGACTGCCGGTCTGAAAGACGGCGGTGTAATCGTCGTCAATACCAAGAAGAAGCTCGAGGAAATGGCCGGGGCTTTCGACGGTAAGTGGAAGATAACCACTGTCAACGCCACGAAGATAGCCAAAGAGGTGCTGAGAGTAAACATCGTAAACACCTCCATGCTGGGAGCTCTAATCAGGGCGACCGGCGTGGTGAAAATGGAATCGCTTAACGAGCCGCTGAAAGCCCGGTTCGGGAGACTGGCGGAAAGAAACGTGAACGCCATGCAAAAAGCGTTCGAGGAAACCAGGATAAAGGAGTAATACAAGTGGCAGCTAAGAATGAAACCGAAGTTACCTGGAAAGACCTTGAAGTCGGGTCAATCGTGATAGAACCGGGCAGCGCCGAGCAGTATCCCACGGGCGGCTGGCGTTCACAGAGACCGGTACGCGACCAGTCGAAGTGCAACAAGTGCGGGCTGTGTTTTTTATACTGTCCGGAGGGATGCATCACCGAAGAGGAAGACGGTCTTTTTAATGCCAATTATTTTTACTGCAAGGGTTGCGGCATCTGTGCTTATGAATGCCCGAAGGACGTAATAACGATGGTGGAGGAGGAAGAATAATGCCCAGAAGAGAAGGAATGGAAGTCTCGCTGGCAATCGGCGAAGCGGCAATGCTGGCGGACGTCGACGTGGTAGCCGCCTACCCGATTACTCCCCAGACCCACATAGTCGAGCACCTTGCCGAGCTGGTTGCCGACGGCGACCTGAATTCGGCTTATATACCGGTCGAGTCCGAGCATTCCGCGATGAGCGCCTGCCTGGGTTCGGCGGCGGTGGGAGCCAGGACATTCACGGCTACCGCGGGACAGGGACTCGAACTGATGCACGAGGTGCTTTTTGTAGCCGCCTCGATGCAGTTGCCGATAATTATGGCGGTAGCAAACCGCGCTTTATCCGCCCCGCTGAGCGTCTGGGGCGACCACTCGGATGCCATGGCTTCACGAGATACCGGCTGGATACAGATATTCACGGAAAACGGGCAGGAGGTCTTCGATAACGTCCTCTGCGCCTTCCGCATCGGTGAGGACAAAAGAGTGCTGCTGCCGGTTATGGTGCACCTGGACGGTTTCCACCTTTCACATATGATTGAGCCTATTCTTATAGAAGACCAGGATAAAGTGGATAAATTCCTGCCCAGGAACGATTACCCGCTCCCCCTGGACCCGAAGAAACCGGTATCAATGGGGACCTTCGCTCCGCCGGTTATTTATTCGGAGGCGAAAAAAGCCCAGGAAGTCAACCTGGCGAAATCGAAAGACGTAATCGTCGAGGCATGGAGTGAATACGCCAAGATATTCGGCAGGCAGTACAAACCGGTAGAAACGTATAAAGCCGAAGACGCCAAGACACTGCTATTAACGATGGGCAGTTTCAGCGAAACGGCGATGATGACGATAGATAAAATGAGGGACGAAGGACAGAGTGTGGGGCTTGTCAGGCTGCGGCTGTGGCGTCCTTTCCCGGCAAAAGAACTTCGAGAAGCGGTGAAGAACGCCGAAACGATGGTGGTGTTCGATAGAGCCCTTTCCTATGGCGGGCAGGCGGGACCTGTCTGTGCGGAGGTGAGGTCGGCACTTTACAACGAAGCTAAGAAACCGAAGGTAGCCAATATCATAGGCGGACTCGGCGGACGGGACGTCACCGTTGCCGGGTTCGAGGAGATAATCAACAGGGGTACCGCCCTGCTTGAAAAGGGCGACCAGGAATTCGAGATTTACGGGGTGAGAGAATAATGAGTGAAAATTACGTTACATTCGGAAAAAGACAGGTAACCAAGGAAGAGTATCTCGCTCCGGGTCACCGCGCCTGCATCGGATGCGGCGAAGCCCTGGCAGTAAGGCTTGCCTGCAAGGCTCTCGGTCCCGAATCGATTGTCGTTTCGGCAACGGGCTGTATGGAGATTATCTCTTCCCAGCTCCCATGGACTTCCTGGAGGCTACCGTGGATTCACACCATTTTCGAGAATACCGCGGCGGTAGCTTCAGGAATCGAGTCCGGTCTGAAGATAATGAAGGAAAAGGGAATTAAGGACGTTAAGGCCAACATAGTGGCGACAGCCGGCGACGGCGGCACCATGGATATCGGTCTCCAGGCGCTCTCCGGCGCGCTGGAGAGAGGACACAATTTCCTTTATATCTGCTGGGACAACGAAGCTTATATGAATACCGGAGTCCAGCGTTCCTCAGGTACTCCATACGGCGCTTCGACGACAACGGCACCGGCGGGTAAGAAGAGCATCGGCCAGATTACCTGGAAGAAAAACCTGCCACTGATTGCCGCCGACCATAATATTCCTTATGTGGCTACAGCCACTCCCAGCTACCCGTTCGATATGATGGAGAAAGTGGCCAAGGGCGCGGCGGTAGAAGGTCCGGCGTACGTCCATATCTTTTCCGTCTGTCCCACCGGCTGGAACACAGCCGGAGAAAGGACGATAGAAATCGGCAGGCTGGCGGTGCAGACCGGTGTCTTCCCGCTCTATGAAATCGAGAACGGTAAGTATAAGCTGAACGTGAATGTCTCCAAGCGCAAGCCGGTCGATGAATACCTGAAACTTCAGGGCAGGTTCCGCCACCTTTCGGATAGCGATATTAAATATATCCAGGACAGGGTGGACAAGGACTATACCAAACTGATGGAGAAGATAGAGAAAGACAAGGCGTAGATTATAGCTGTCATTCTGGAGGAGTCCCGATGAAATCGGGACGATGAAGAATCTCAGTGTGGGGGTGGTTTTAAAAATAC
>CAZIYN010000022.1:0-15758 GCA_964543495.1 uncultured Dehalococcoidales bacterium
GTTTCATCGTTCTTTCCTGTCCGCAGCTCGGCACCCGTGCCAGTCGCCGCGTTATCGGCGAGTATATGATGACGGAAGACGACTTTAATTCCAATGAGCCTTTCGAGGACACCGTTGCCATATTTCCGGACCTCGACCGTGGAGAAAAATCGGTGCAGCACCCGCTGACCTATGTCCCCTACCGCGCCCTGATACCGAAGGGAGTGGACAACATGCTGGTTGCCTGCCGCGCCTTTTCTTCCGACCTCGTCGTCCAGGAATTCTTTAACCTTATCCCGCACTGCATCGCCTTCGGGCAGGCGGCGGGTACGGCAGCGGCAATGGCTATAAGCGACAAGGTCGACCTCCGGCAAGTGAACATTAAAGCGCTGCAGGACAGCCTGAGCAAGCAGAACGTCCCGTTACCGGGTGTCCCTTCGGCTGTCTGAGGCGTTTTATAAAAAATAATCGGTCTCTAGCTGATATATAATACCGGAATTATCGGGCGGGGGAAGTGCCACGGGGGATGATGTTTGTATCATGGTCGGCAGCCTGCTGCGCTGCCGGCGCGCCATGTCACTCACCCGGAAATCTAGTCCTGTATAAATGCGTTCTGGTGAAAAGGAAAGGATAAACATGTCGATATCTAACTGGGTTAAAAAGAGTATGGAAGCAGGGTCCTGGATTAGAAGGATGTTCGAGGAAGGAATCGTACTCAAGCAGCAGTACGGCGAAGAAAACGTCTTCGACCTCTCGCTCGGCAATCCCATAACCGAACCTCCCGCGGAGTTCCTGGAAGAAATGAGGCGGCTCGTGGAAAAACCGTTCTCCGTAATGCACCGGTATATGGAAAATGCGGGCTACGCCGCTACCAGGGACGCCGTTGCCGAATACCTTTCCTCCGAGTCCGGTATGACCTTCACCAGAGACGATATTATAATGACATGCGGCGCCGCCGGAGCGCTGAATATTGTGCTTAAAACTCTGCTTAATCCTAAAGACGAAGTGGTTATGTTCTCGCCGTATTTTGCCGAGTTTATCAATTACATTGAATGCCACGGAGGTGTCGCCAGAGTACTGCCCACTGACGAGAATTTCATCCCCAGACTGGAAGCTATCGAAGCCGCCATAGGACCGAAAACAAAGGCGGTCCTAGCAAACTCGCCGAATAATCCTTCCGGAGCGGTCTATAATGCCGAATTTTATAAAAACCTCGGTGAACTGCTGGAGAAGAAGAGCGTGGAATTGGGGACGCGGATTTTACTCATCAATGACGAAGCCTACCGCAAACTGTCTTAC
Organism: uncultured Dehalococcoidales bacterium; assembly: GCA_964543495.1. Taxonomy (GTDB): domain Bacteria; phylum Chloroflexota; class Dehalococcoidia; order Dehalococcoidales; family UBA2162; genus CAYVOV01. The sequence continues at coordinate 1,279 of CAZIYN010000022.1, forward strand.
GACGGCATCGAATGTCCCCAGATATGGGAGTACTACCGGGAGAGCATCGTCGCCGCTTCATACTCGAAGGACCTGGCGGTGCCCGGAGAGCGAATCGGGTACGTTGCCGTCCATCCGGACCTGGAGCAGCACAATGAAATGGTCGCCGGATTCATCCACTGCAACCGGATTATGGGATATGTAAACGCCCCGGCTATAATGCAGCACCTGGTGAGAAACCTCCAGGGAATGACTATCGACGTGAACGAATATCAGAAGAAGAGAGACTTCATGTACAAGCACCTCACGGAAATGGGGTATAAGGTATTCAAACCGCAGGGTACGTTTTACCTTTTCCCGGAATCTGCGATAGCCGACGATGTCGCCTTCGTTAGCGAACTAAGGCAGTGGCGGGTACTGACGGTGCCCGGAATCAGCTTCGGTTCACCGGGCCATTTCCGTATATCATACTGCACCACTGAAAGCACCCTCGAAGGCTCCTTGAACGGGTTTAGAAAGGTGGCTGAGAAGTATAACCTGTCATGACAGGTTTATCAGCCACCGGCAAGCTGTTGACAAGTTTTCAGAGATGTAACTATATTAAAATATCTTTGCATATCACTTAGATAGGAGTCTATATAAAAATGATTATTGAGATGAGGACCGGCGTAACGCAGGACGAAATAGACGGCGTAGTCGATAAGATTAAGTCCTACGGATGGGATGTCCAGCTGAACCTGGGCACGGATAAAGCGGTAGTTGCCGTTATCGGCAGCAATACCGGACAGGTATCCACCGATATATTTGCCGTGCTTCCGGGCGTGGCAAGCGTAACCCGGATAATGAAGCCGTATAAACTTGCTTCCAGGGATGTCCATCCCAGGGACACTACCGTAACCATGGACGGAATCGAAATCGGTAAAAAACGCATTGTGGTTATGGCGGGACCCTGCGCCGTTGAAAGCGAAGCCCAGCTTCTCCAGGCAGCCGAGGCGGTAAAAAAGGCAGGAGCTAGCATCCTTCGCGGCGGTGCCTTCAAGCCGCGTACTTCTCCCTTCAGCTTTCAGGGGCTTGAAGAAGAGGGCCTCAAGCTGCTGGAAAAGGCTAAAGAGAAGTACGGGATGCCAATCGTTACCGAGGTTGTAGACCCCCAGGAAGTGGAACTTGTGGCCGGAACAGCCGATATCCTGCAGATTGGTACCCGTAATATGCAGAACTTCGCCCTTCTGACAGCCGCGGGCAAGACAGATAAACCCGTGGTGATGAAACGGGCTTTCTCATGCACGGTTACGGAGTGGCTTACCGCTGCCGATTACCTCCTTGCCGAAGGAAATAAGAAAATAATCCTCTGCGAACGCGGTATCCGGACTTTCGAGGACAGCGTTCGCTTTTCACTGGATATTGCTTCCATCCCGGTTATTAAGAAATACAGCCACCTGCCGGTGATTGTAGACCCGAGTCACGCCGCCGGTCATTACTCGCTTGTCCCGGCGATTGCCAAAGCGGCGGTTGCGGCGGGAGCCGACGGGCTTCTCATTGAAGTACACCCCAATCCCGAAGAAGCTCTCGTTGACGGCCTCCAGTCACTCACTCCTGCGAACTTCTCAAAGCTGATGAAAGAGCTTAAAGCAATCGCTGAATCCGTTGGCAGATACATATAACCCATAAATAAGTCCACAATACTCCAGATTAAACCGTTTGATTATACAGGCAGGTCGCTGTTACTCAGGAAGGAGAGCTCTTATGCTGGAAAGGTTCAAACTAAAGGAGCATGACTCAATCAGGGTAAAGGAAAGTGCTCTTCGTGAAACGGTCGTTTCAATCTTCAAAAAAGTGGGCGTAAACGAAGAAGACAGCCGCCTTGGTGCCGATGTCCTGGTATCTGCCGACCTCCGGGGCGTGGAGAGCCACGGCGTGTCCAATATGCTCCGGGGATACATCCGGGGTTTTCAGGACGGGTCGATAAAGACCAGCCCTGAGTGGCGTATCACGCGTGAGTCCCCTTCCACGGCCAGTATGGACTGCGATACCGGACTGGGAATAATAATGGCCCCGAAGGCTATGGAAATAGCAATCGAAAAAGCCGGAAACTCCGGAATCGGTATGGTTACTATGAATAACGGTCGTCATATGGGCATGGTCTCCTATCACGCCATGCTGGCGCTGAAACACGATATGATAGGGCTCGCCATGACCTCGACTTCTCCCGAGATGATACCTACTTTCGGGGCAGAGCCGAGACTGGGTACCAATCCTATCGCCCTAGCTGCGCCGGCAGATAAGGAAGTCCCTTTCGTTTATGATGCGGCCACTACCGTTATTGCCGGCAATAAACTCGGTCTGGCACGCCGGATGGGAGTTATGCTGCCGCCCGGTTGGGTAGCAGATGGCGATGGTATCCCTATAATGGAAGAGACGGAGCCTCCTGCTCCCGGCTATGAAAATCCGGGACATTCAGGACTGCTCCCCCTTGGCAGTACCCGGGAGATGGGCTCCCACAAGGGCTACGGACTTGCCGGCGTTGTTGAAATCCTGAGTGGTATCCTCACCGGAGGCGGATTCGGTGTTAAATTCCCCAGGCCTGATTACCGCCACTGCGTGGCAGCCTATAATATAGAGTCCTTTATGGAGACAAAAGAATTCAAGGCAACTATGGACGAATTCCTGCAGACCTTGAAGTCCACGAAACCGGCAAAAGGATACGACAGGGTGCTCTACCCGGGACTGCCGGAAGCCGAATGCGAGGCCAAATACCGGGAAATCGGCATCCCCCTTCATCCCGAGGTAGTGGAATGGATACGGACCACCTGTAAAGACCTGGGTATAAAGTGCGCTTTTTAGGAGGTAGCTGTCAATGCATAAGGACTGGAAGTTTTCACATATATCGATGGTTGTCAGGGATATGGAAAAAGCAATCAAGCGCTATGAAACGCTTGGAGTGGGTCCATTCAAACCCTTTATCGGCGGACCGGAAGGAGTCCCGGTAACGGGGACCGTCTACGGGAAAGAGGTGGATTACGATATGGACCTGAGAATGTGCGAGGGCGATATGGGCGGCATCCGTATCGAGCTAATCCAGCCGCTCAAAGGCAGGACCATCTACGACGAGTTCCTTGAGAAACACGGGGAGGGAGCGCATCACGTCTGCTACAACGTCGAAGACCTCGATAAAGAGATTGCCGATATGACGAGCCGCGGTTACCAGGTAACCCAGACCGGCACCAACGGCGTCGTTAAATGGGCTTACTTCGATACCGATAAAGACGGCAGCATCGTTGTCGAGCTGGGGTGCAGGGTCAAGTAACACTCTGGACTTTTTCGATTAAATCTTTCTCGAAGAAAATGAGGTCTTGGAATCCGACTTTTCCGCGGTGAGATTCGGAGAAACCATTTTTCTCGAAAAAGCTATTTCGCTCCCAGCTACTCTTCTAATCGTTCGGATGAGGTTGGTCCGAACAAAACCTTTGTTGCTCGTTTCGCTCCTCGTTTAAAAATAAAGGTAGCGAATTCTCCCGAAAAATCAAAGTTTGGGTCCGTCTTTATTAAAAACTTGTTCTTTCCTTTTGCTTTCAATAGCGTACCATCTTTAACAGGCGAATTTAATTCCGGTTTAAAGGCGATAAGGTTAGTATCGATACCGACGATGATTGTGTCGTTCCATCGCGAACGATATATTCCCTCGAATCTCTCTTGGTCTGGAATTATCATACCCTCGCTGTATTTGCTTTTTTCGTCCACGAATTGATAAATGGTCTCGGAAATTCCGGTACTGATTGAGCCGCAGGTACTCTCAGTACTGTTAGTGAGAGTAATAACGCCGATGTCGTTTTCGACATCAAGAGATATTTGATTGGTGAATCCGGCAAAAAAACCGCCATGTCCCACAATTTTCCTTTTCTTGATTTTGTATATACCAAATCCCAGGCCATACGATTCATTTTCCTCCCCGGTGACCCAGTGCACTCTCGTCATTTCTTTCTTTGATTCTCTGCTAATCGGAGCGTTAGCATCTTTTTGCTTGAAGGATAGAGCAGCGAGATATCTGGCAAGGTCGGAAACGTTTGAGAGAAAGCCGGTAGCCGGAGCGTATGCCTGTGTTTGAGAGTGAGGAAATGCCTCTCGTTCCTTGTTCGGAATCGGACGAGAGTAACCCTTGGCGAGCCAGTCATCATTTTCTTTATTGTAATCGGGAGCCGTCCGCTCCATTCCGAGTTTTTTGATAATGTTCCTGGTCACGTATTCATTGTAATCAAGCCCACTAGCCTTCTTGATAATTTCTCCAAGTAAAGCAAAACCAAAATTAGAATATTTAAACTTCGTTAAGTTCTCAAATACAACGCTTTTATTAGAAATTGATTTATTTAATCCCATAGGACCGGGAAACTTATCATTTACCCAGTGCGGCGTGTTGCCGTCTCTGAATACTCCGCCGGTATGCGAAAGTATCTGGCGAATTGTGATATTGCTTGAATCGGCATCTTCATTTTGTGCCCTGAACCACGGAAGATGTTTTTCTACTCTGTCATCAAGGCTAATTTTTCCTTGCTCGACAAGTTGCATGATGGCAACAGATGTAAATGATTTCGATATTGAAGCAATCCGAAAACATGTTTCCGGTGTTATCGCGATTTTCGATTCAACGTCTGCGTATCCGAAACCTTTTTGATAGATAAGTTTCCCGTTATAGATAATACCAACGGCAAGACCGGGAACCCGGTCATACTGGATTTTCCAGGGCAACCAGGCATCAAAAATCCTGGTCGCGTATTTAATTGCTTTTGTATAGTCCTTTTCCATAGCTGATAATCATCCTTTCTCAGGATAAGCCGCTTTCAAAACACGTAAAGCTCTCAGGGTGACCCACTTGCTGAGCTGCCCTCTCTTATCATGCATCTCCGCCCATTCCTTGCCGGTTATATAAAGACTCAGGGCGAACTGGTACACATAAACGACTTTCTCTTCTTGTGTATCCGCCAGCTCTTTGTAGGTATGTTCCGACAGCCAGCGTCCTTGCTGGTTTTGCTTCCTGATGACCAGATCTAATGCATTGGCTAATTTAGGATTCCCGGCTTGCCCCAGCGCTGTAAGGACATCCAGGTTCTGAAGCACATCGGAGCTGGAGCCGAGGGGATGCCGGAACTTGAACCAGTTCGAGCTGGGCTTATTTCCAAAACCGAATGGGTAATCGGCGACCGCCGGGTCGTGACTCAGGAGAAAATCCACCCCCAGTTTGATAGCCTTTTTCATATTCCTGGTCCGCTCTGCCGATGGCACTTTATTCAAGGCGATCATCGCCTTGATTGCTCCCCAGGCGCATGGCAGATTAGCATTGCGACCGGAACAGGCGAATGGAAGAGATGAGTTCTTGAACTTCTCGTGACGTTCGTTTATGTCACGGCTCGAAACGTCAGCCAATCCTTCTTCGGTAATAGCCTGAGCCAGCAATTCAATTGCAGCCTGTAAACGCTGATTATTAAGCCAGCCGAAGTCTATTAAAGCCGCCCCTATATTACCCATGCCGCAATAGTTGGAAGAATGAGTGCCTTTCAATGACAGCCCGCCCAGGAGGCGGCCATTGCTGTCGATGTATCGGGAAAGCAGAAACTCGCAGCCGGCACGAATGCGCGGGTCATCTCTGTCCGCACCGAGCTGCGCTAAGAAAACGATAGCCGGCGCCGTTCCGGTGTACCTGGGTCGCTTTCCCCAATATCCCTCCGGGTGCTGAGCTGCCAGGATAACCGGTACCGGACCGCTTTCCATGATAGCCGCCTTTGCAGCTTTGACTTCCTTATCGTTCTCGTCCCGGCCCAGGATATCACGCAGCGTATAATAGCGGACGCCCGGCTGGTTCCTGTCATTCTCCAGCAGCCACGGGACCGGGTCCCCGTTAAGCTTGTCTTTCCAGTTAGCCATTATCAAACACTTACTTGCTATTTAATACCGGCAAGATACCACAGTAATTCCTGTAAATCTAGTTATACTTTTCCAGTGCGCCAAAACAATCCGGTAATACTTCACCGGTCTCGGGATTCCTTGGAGAATGGATATTGTACATGTATCCGGTCTTTCCGTAACGCCCCATACCGTTTTCATCACACCGGTCGGTATCCATACATATATGGGTGGCGCGCAGCGCTATGGTTACTTCTTTGCTTCCTTCGTAATGTTCATGCTCCCATAAATACTCACACTCGATATTTAAAAAGCACTCCTTGATTCTTGGTGCATCAACTGTTACCGCCTTTTCCGATGTTAGGCCGGATTTGGTTATTTCTTCATCTTCATCATCATTGTTTTTTATTGTGTCACAGCATTTATCATATATATCTCTGGACGGGAAATTCAGAACACCGCACTTACGCTCCTGTATCGTCTTGTACATGTGCCCTCTTTTGTTCACCGAACCGATAATGCAGATAAATTCCCCGCTATCACCTACAAAAGTCGACCATGATTGCAGGCAGGCATTTTCTTTACCATTGCTTTTGTATGATGTGACGACGAAAAGAGGTGATGGTATAGCCGTTAAAAAATCCTGCCAGGAAAATGCAGCTATTTCATCATACCAATCGTATTGCTTTTTAAACGTCTGTGGCTTGGAATAAAACTCGTTTTTCACTGTAATTCCTCCGGTTATAATAAGGTCGATATTCGGATGGATTTTCATTATAAAGTATAAAGTTTATATATAATAGAACAATTGTGCTAATATGTCAATAACTGAATATTATTAAATACAGTGTTATGAAAACACGGATTCATAGGCGACCACACAATTTGAGATAAAGTGACAAAAGGCACTTCTGTGCAATTGATAACGAAATGGATTGCGTTACAATTCAGCAAAAAGAAGGACATCACGTAATTCATGTGCGAAAGGAACTTCAGTGATATCGGCAACTTTGTCTCTCAGCATGACTATCCCATTCATTCCCAGCTGGATTGCTGCTTTAACATTGTCAATATCGTCATCTAAAAATAGTAAATTTTTCGGGGCGATTCCTATTTCATCAATAGCTTTTCGATATATCAATTCGTTCGGTTTGCAGCAACCTGCTTCGGCTGATATTGTGAACGATTTGAAATAGTGCCTGATCCCTAAAATAACGTACTTGTTATGGAGTGAAGGCCAGGCGTCCGAAAGAACTCCTAATACTATTCCGCTATTCGATAATTTCTCTAATACTGGTATAGTATCCGGATATAGCTGAAAATTGCACTCTTCCACGTATGCACGGGCCAAGTCATCAATCAATCTATCATCTTCATCTATCCCCAGTTTATGACAGATAATTCGATAAAATGTCTTGAATTGGTCTATTTCTTCATTAAGATTGATTACTAAATGGTTGGTGTCAAGATAAGTGAGTCCTTCCTTTAAAGCCAAACTCATGATATCAGGCTTAAAATGAACACTCTCGATACCATGTCGTAGTAGAATTAATTCAAATTCAGGTCCCGGCCACCATGAACCGGACTTTGGGTAAACCAGAGTATCTCCTGAATCGAATAAAATTCCTTGAATATTCATACGCCGGTCTTTAATAAATTGTTCCTCCAAGTCAGGTAACATCCCGCCCTTTTGTTCAATTAATAATTGGGGCCTTACTTGAGGATATTCAAATAAGCTTCTTCAAGAGTCGGTTCCCGGCTGATTATATTCGTGATACCGGCGTGACCGGCCATTTCGGCAATTTGCTCCTGTATATCGACCCCGATGCTTGTATGAACGGTCAATTTATGCAATACACCGTCTAACCCTGTGTCCACGCGCCGCACACCCTCGAGCCTGGAGATATCATTAACCAGTCCCCCCAGGGCTTCTTTGACTGTTACCTCGACTATAGTTATATTACTGAACCGCCGTTTTATCTCCGTAGGGCTGCCCATCGCTACCAGTTTTCCTTTATTTATCATTGCCACAGTCTGGCATAGTGCATCAGCCTCGAACATATAATGAGTCGTCAGCAGGACCGTTTTCCCCTGGCTTGCCATTTCCGGGATAAGCTGCCGTAACTCCTGTGCCCCGAACGGGTCCAGCCCGATGGTCGGTTCGTCAAGAAAAAGTATGTCTGGGTCCATCAAAAGCCCTCGGGCTATATGTATCCTCTGCTTCATACCCCGCGAATACCGTTCCATCAGGATATTCTGGCTATCTATCAGTCCTACCCTCTCCAGCATTTCATCGACACGCCGTGAAGCCTGTCGCGGGCTCATCTGGTTCAGGGCGGCAAAAAAAAGCAGGTTTTCCCTCCCCGAAAGACGCCCATAATAACCGCGGTCTCCACCGAGCACCTGTCCGATGTGCTTGCGCACTTCTCCGGCCTGCTTGACCACATCGAATCCGGCAACCCTGGCAGACCCGGAAGTGGGAGTCAGCAGAGTCGAAAGAATCCGGACCAGCGTGGTCTTGCCGGCACCGTTTGGACCGAGAACTCCGAAGACAACACCCCTGGGACAGGTGAGAGAAAGCCCGTCCAGAGCTACCGTTTCCGACTTTTTGCCCAGAGCATTACGTGAAGTGTAAATCCTTTCCAGGTCTTCACACTCTATAGCTGGTTGTTGAGAATCGTTCATATAATCTAATTCCCTCTCAGGTTTATCCGGCCGTTTCCACGAGTCCCCGTCGCTTGGCTATAATTTCGGACGCATGATACCCGGCCAGGCCGATAATAGTGTATCCCAGCCCGACTATTAACTCCTGTGCAAGTGAAGGCAGGACTGCCACAACTCCGGCACCGTCGAAAGCACTGCGGAACGCTACCAGTCCGTGGGTAAGCGGCAGTACATGGCTGAAAGCAGCCAGAGGGGCCGGAAGGCTGGATATGGGTATTATAACACCCGTCAGGACTATTATGACCCCGGCAAAGGTACGGTACATTAGAATCCAGTCATCGAAAACAATTGTGAAATTACCCATAAAGGCAGCGCAGGCACAGGACGATAAAGTAATACTCAGGACCGATAGGACGACTGCCAGCCAGTTAACCTGGCTGAAATCCAGTCCCAGAAGAAGCCAGCCGAAGAACAGACCGGCTATAACGATGATAAAACCGTTCGGTATATGCAAAAGCTGCCTGCTGAAGAATATCACCGCCCGTTTGCCCCTGGAAGAATACACAATAGAAAGAGTGGCAAACCATTTCTCGCGGACGAAGCACTGTATTACAGTCGCTGACAGGATGAAGGGAATGTATTGTGCCACCAGCCCGAGTACATAAGGACGGACCACGTCCGGGCCCAGAGCAAACCTCCCTACCAGCGTGAACATGACTATCGTGAAAGCAGGACCGAATACAACCGTGGTGACATACGAAGGCCAGTCCAGCCACATAAAAAGACCACGATAGCTGTAATATGCCTGCCTTAAAAAGTTTCGCATTTCATCCTCTAATAAGTGGTTAAAACCGCCGTAACTCTGACACGGCGCTCGACCAGGCGGAATAATATCTGCGTTATAAAGAGATAGACTATCGCCAGCGCCAGGGCAATCCCCCATCTAATCACTATATCGCCTATCGGCCCGCTTCCCGTTGTTGCCATGATAATGCTTTCCATTCCCCAGGATGTCGGCAGCCCTCTGGCGATAACCTGAAGAGCGGTGGGAAGTATATTAATCGGATACAGGAATCCGCTGCAGGCCACTCCGAAGGGCATAACCGTGGCAAACAGGCCCGCCGGTTCCCCCACCAGGACAGTTATCGGGCAAAAGATAAAACCCGCGCAAATCATCACAAGAAGCGTGACCGCCAGTGAGATAATCGCCAGCGGAATATTAACAACGGGAATCGCATGTTCAGATGCAAGAAGTATCAGTATAAAAGCTCCGGCGCCGGTCAACAGACTGAAGAAACAGAGAGCTAACGATTTTCCCACCATGGTGACGATTATAGGAGTTCGGGAAATCAGACTTATATCAAGCAGTCCTCCCCATCGTTCTTCGCTCAAAGCCCATCCCATACGAAAAACAGCATTGGTCCATACCAGCATCAGGCTCGAACCGACGGCTATGTAAGTGATTGCCACCGGGTTATCGCTCCTGTTAGCTATAAAGGCAAGGATTATCACGTTAGGTATCCCGGCGATAACGAAATTTGCGTAGCCGGCGGTCCGCCGTACATTCCGCCAAGTCTGTAAAAAGGAACCTCTCAGAGCATAGAGGTTTCCCTTTATATATTCTTTACGAATCCCCAAAAAACCGCTGAAATTTAAAAATTTAAGACCTGTTGAAGACATTATAATATCCCTGAATTGCGTTGGCAGGCACAGAGTTGTAATGATACCATACTAAAATTCGCAGGGCAATACCTGTCATAAGTTATCCGATATAAACAGGCGTACCCGGATAGCGGTAAAGACGGCAGCATCGTGGTCGAGCTGGGACAGAGGGTCAGGTGATTACCAATCGGGGTGGTTACGAAATACTTCCGTTAATTCCTGTTTCCTGTCGTCAGGAAGCCAGGAAGTCTCTATCCCCTGGAGAATAACCTGCCTGAGTTCATCGCGGGTGAAACCCAGCTCTGTTTCCAGCAACCAGTATTCTTCCGCCAGTGAGTTGCCGAACATCTTGGGGTCGTCAGTATTGATAGAGATTGGTATTCCTCTATCGAAATAATGCCGGACAGGATGTTTCACTATTGACTCAACTACCCTGGTCTTCACATTTGATATCGGGCATATTTCAATTGGAATCCGGTGCCTGGCAATGTAATCGACCAGACTCTCATCTTCGATGGCCCGCGTCCCGTGTCCGATTCTGTCTACCTTAAGACTTTTTATAGCCCCCCACACGCTCTCGGGCCCGGCTCCTTCCCCGGCATGAGCACTGGTATGAAACCCGAACTCCCTGGCTTTCCTGTAAATACCGGCATACGGTTCGGGAGGGTAATCCTGCTCGGAACCACCGATTGTAATACCTGCAATCCCCAGATTTTTTACCTCGTTTATCTTTTCCAGATTTCCAGTCATGTCTTCTATTTTCCGGCTGCGAACCAGGTCGGCGATTAAGGCGATTTCAATCCCGGGAACTCTGGAAAGGCCCATGCGAATCGACTCTGCAAGTTTGATAATTTCCAGCCCGTGATGAGCCACATCGGAAGGCGAAAATATTACCTCGGCATACAATATATTCTGGTCCGCCAGTTCTCCGGCAACTTTTTCAGAGAAATACGTAAAATCCTCGTACTCCCGCAGGAACTCTCTTTTCCATAACCATGTATCCAAAAAATGGAGGAAGTCACGATACCTGAATTTCTCTTTAAGCGATTTGAAGTCCGGTACGGAAGGGTCTCCTCCGTATTTTTTCACAAGCTCCCACAGAGCATCGTGGGGGATAGCTCCTTCAAGGTGAACGTGAAGCTCAACCTTTGGTACTTTCTCATACCAGCTATCGCCCGATAAATGTCCTGTATTTTTCATATTCCTAACATCATACCATCACCAGATTATATTAATTTGTTTGAGTTGTATATTTTATGGATATTTTTATAGCTGACCTTCCAGAATCTCCTGCATTTCGTCCTGATGGCACTGCACGATAAACGGGTCCAGATACGGCAGGTATTTTGCCTGCCTGGACTTATCCATAAATCTAAATCCGCACTGATGGAATTCCCGGCAGCCGGGAGAGCCGCATTTACAATCGAAGTCTTTGCCGGCGAAGTTGCACAGGCTGTAGTCGAGGGTTAATTCCTCATCTTTGCTAATATCACGCATCGCCACAAGATAGCTGACCATATTTACCGTATAGAGAAAAGTATTAGAATCACAGGAATGGTTCATATAGCAATGCGGTTCGTCCACCAGGACGGTGGTCCCGTCCGGATACCAGTGACAGTGGTACTCGAGTTCACCTTCAGCAGGATTCAGAGGCTGCTCCTCTGTTATTTCTCTGACGATATTTATGCTGCCGATTATCGAGTGCCGCGGGATATACTCGGTTGTGAAAACGCCTTTTCCCTGAATAGAAGAATCTTTAACTATGAGAGACACAGGTCACCCCCTTTATTGCAGATATAGTTGTCTGTGAAAGCTAAGTGAGATAACCTATCTTCTCATGTCTTTATATCTCCAATTCATATTTGATATACAGATGTTATTCCAGGTTTTGAATTAACACCGGCTCGATTTCATCGGGAAGCTCGAAGCCAAAAATCCGTGAGTAGAAGTAGAGTTCGGCATCAAGCGCCCGCTTGATGTTTTCGGCTCTCCGGAAGCCGTGCTGTTCGCCCTCGAAAAGGACATATGCTACCGGAATTCCCTTCTCATCGAGAGAGTCCACCATCATTTCCGCCTGGTTCGGCGGGACGACTTTATCTTCATCTCCCTGGAAAAAAATTACCGGGCAGGAAAGTCGGTCGATATGATAAATCGGCGAACGTTCGGTGTACAAATCCCGCCGTTCCGGGTACGGTCCCACAATCCTGTCCAGGTAGCGCGACTCGAATTTATGGGTATCTTTCGCCAGGGCTTCAAGGTCGCTGACGCCGTAGTAACTGGCTCCGGCCCTGAAAAGGTCATTGAAAGTAAGCGCCGCTAGAGTGGTATACCCTCCGGCGCTTCCTCCCCTGATGGCAACTCTCTCTGCGTCCGCTTCACCACGCTCGATTAAATAACGGGCACAGTTAACACAATCATCCACGTCTACAATACCCCACCGCCCGTCCAGCCTTTGCCGGTATTCCCTTCCGTATCCGGTGCTCCCGCCGTAGTTTACATCGGCAACGGCAAACCCGCGGCTGGTCCAGTATTGTAGCGAGAGACTTAAAGTACTGGATGTCGCACTGGTCGGTCCCCCGTGACTGATAACTATAAGGGGAGGACTTTCCGGCTCGGGCGCTTGAAAATCGCCGTTTGCGGGCCTGTAATACAGGGCATGGGCGGTCAGCCCGTTCTCCGTTTTAAATTCAATCGCTTCGGGCATGGACAGGTATCCGGGTTCTATCTTGATTTCGGACGAACGGCGAAGAACTTCCGTCTTTTCCGTCGATAGGTCTAGCCGGACAATTGCCGTGGCTTTATCGGACGAACCGGCAAGAAAAACAGCATAACCGGGTGCCGCTTTCACCGACGAAATCGAGGTATAGGTAATATCTATTTTCTTTAACTCGAGTGTCCCTGTATCCAGCACGGCAAGGTACGATATACCGTTTTGAACATATGTGCAGATTAGCCGTTCTGCCGACTCAAAAGCGTAATCCGAAAGTCCGAACACCCAGTGAGGTGAGCCGAATTCGGCTTCCATTTCACACAGCGGCTCGACTTTTCCGTCCCGCCGGCGGTAAAGGTTCCACCAGCCGGTCTTCTCAGAGATAAAGTAGAGTGTTCCGTCAGGAGAGTATTCGGGCTGGCAGATAGACTCATCGTTCCCGCCTGCCACCTGCACCGCGTCTCCGATACTCCCGTCTTCCCTTATCTCTCCTACCCACAGCTCGGTATAGTCCCACGGCATATTGGGATGGTTCCAGGTAAGCCAGGCAAGGTGAGTGACATCCGGACTAACTCGTGGAGACGAATAAAAATCATTTCCGGAAACCAGTTTCTGAACAGTCCCGGCACCATCGATACTTATTCCCGCCAGAAAATTCTCCGGTTCGCTATCATTATCTGTATGGTCTTCACAGACACAGATTATCCGCTTCCTGCGGCTGTCCATAACACTGTCCGCGTAGCGCATATTTCCTTCAGGGGTACCCGGTTCGGGAACGGAACCGGGAGCCTGACGGTACAATCGCTGGTCGGCGAAATTCGAATAATATAGCACACCATCATTAACAAGAAACGCTCCGCCACCGTACTCATGTACTCTGGTCCTGACATTATATGGTGCGGGAGTGACATCCGATATCCGCCCGTTTCCTGACCGGCATACTGCTACATACCGTCCCGCCTCGGTCGGTCGCATTTCGACCCAGTAAATATTATCGCCGTCTATTCCAATCTCTCCGGCGAATCTGATTCCACCCGACGAGACGATATCGGAAGTTATCGGTGATTTCCACGAGCCGTAACCTGCAGTCCTTGTATCAGCCATATCCTGCCTCCACCGGTGCGATAATCCTGTTCTCTTTACTCATAATTTCCTTTACGACAGAGCCTCAATTACCAGCTCACGCGCCTTATCTGACATAGGAAATTTATCAATTTCGTCAAAGGTAAACCAGCCGATATCCGCAGCATCACTGCCGGCTTTAGGAGTGCCGCTTACGTAACGGGCGAGTAACCTTATCAATATCGTGTGCACTTCCACATTTCCTTCTTCATCACGGCGGATGAAATCCTGGATTTCCTGTATGCCTTCTATCTCGACTTCAACACCGCTTTCCTCGCGCACTTCACGCTTCCCCGCATCATAAACGGTTTCCCCCAGTTCAATTCCACCGCCCGGTGGAGCCCATGTCCCCTTATAGGGCTCTCCACCCCTTTGAATAAGGAGTACCTTGTTGTCCTTACGTACCATGACATGCGCACTCACCCGTGGAAATTGGGGATATCTGCGAGGA
>CAZIYN010000023.1:0-14233 GCA_964543495.1 uncultured Dehalococcoidales bacterium
CAACGAGGAGGTAATCCTGGGCGAGACCTGTTATCCCGACCTCAGTTCTATTCCCGGAAAGGTCGATGTTGTCGATATCTTCCGTCGTTCCGAAGATGTCCTGCCGATTGCGGAGGAAGCGATAAAAGTCGGCGCTAAGGCAGTATGGATGCAGGAAGGGGTGATAAATAAAGAAGCTGAATCAGTGGCGGTGGAAGCCGGTCTGAAAGTGGTAATGGATAAATGTATGCTTAAGGAACACCAGAAATTATAAGAGAACCCCGGAGTCCGGAAGGACTAACGGTCATTCCTGAGACAGGAAAGGGGGTGTTGATGTGGCTCCTGAAGTGCATAACTATACAAACTTGGCAAATTTATCTAACGAAATGGATTTACCTATTGGTGGTATAGGTATCGTTCTCCAAAATCAGAAAATACCAGTATTAGTATTACGGGTGAAAGGTGGAGTTGGCTTTTCCCATGTACCAATAGTAAAGGCATTCGATGATGGTCGAGTCAAATTGGAACTATTCCATCAAGAGAACATGGATGAGACCGTAGATACTTTCTTCACACCAAAATATAACTTCACCTTTGGAAATACAATACAAAAAGATAGAACTTACCTTCCCAAATTGGGCGAAGCATATTTTATCATGCGTGTATATGTTTCTATTGATGATGAATGGAGAGAGATTGGTACTCGTCTGTTATCTCCCTTTGAGGATGATGCAATCGAGCAGTTTTTTAAAGTATGTAATAAAAAGCGCTCCGTTGAAGTAAATTTAATGCAAGGTTATGGCCCTCAGTTTTGCACGAGTCGTAAAATTAAGCTATCTAAAGAGTCATTGAATACCCTTAAGAAATTCACTAAAAAGGGAGAAAAAAGATGATTACCTGGCATGAAATGGTCCAGAAGGAAGGTCGGCTTCCCGACTGGCCCTACCCGATACGGTACGACCAGGAACAGGAAATCGAGGCCGATTTCCTCGTCCTCGGCGGCGGTGTTGCCGGGTGCTGGGCGGCGATTAGCGCCGCCAGGCAGGGCGTGAAGGTGGTCCTGGTGGAAAAGGCGGCAACGAAAAGAAGCGGCGCCGGCGGACCCGGCTGCGATAACTGGTGCGATGTACCCGCTCATCCTTTAATCGGAGTCGACCCCGATGAATGGGCGAAGCATAAATCCGAGATGAACGGCGGTTATACCAACGGTATCGCCCGCCAGATACAGTGCCGTGAGGACTATGACGCCCTCCTTGAAATGGAGAAAATGGGCGGGAAAATCAGGGATACGGAAGGCGAATATAAAGGCTGTATGGGATATGACGAAGAAACAAAGTATATGATTTACACCGGATTCAGTCCGCTCAAGGAAGTAATCGTCTGGGGCACCAGCTTCAAGCCGGCGCTCAAGAAGGAGTGCGAACGCCTGGGAGTGAAGATATACGACCGGGTGATGGCTACCAGCCTGCTGACGGAAGGCGGTGTCCAGGGAGCCAGGGTTGTGGGAGCCACCGGAGTGAACAACCGCACCGGCGAGTTTTTGATTTTTAAATCCAAAGCCACAATCCTCTGTATGGCGGGAGTGGGTTCGGTATGGCTGCTGAACACGGAGCTTGCCGGATACACCACCTTCAGGTCGCGGGCGAATTCCGGAGACGGCGCCACGATGGCATGGAGGGCCGGAGCCGAGCTTACCCTGATGGAAAAATCGGGCAACCTCAGGCTCGGTACCGGATACAAGCACAAGTGGTACTGCGGTGCCGGTGACGCCAGCTACAGGAACGTGCCGCTGGTGGATGCCAAAGGCAAACCATTACCCGACCCGCGGGGACAGAGCGACGAGGTGCGAGAAGGGGTGATGAAGGGAGAGTATGCCCTGCCTTTTTACGGCGACTTCCCGGCAATGCCCGAAATCGAGAGAAGGGTTACCTGGGGGATGATGGTCGGGGAGGAATCGACCACCCATGCGATGGTGGATATGTATAACCAGGCGGGGTTCGACCCGGATAAAGATATGCTCCAGAATTATTCGCTTATCGAGGGGAGCAGCCTGCCCCAGTGGAGGTCTGTGGACAGCGGGGGCGACCGCGGAGGACTGATTACCGACTGGAATCTAAGGACCAACCTCGAGGGACTGTATGCCGCCGGAGAGCAGTTGTTCGCCCCGGGCGACCACAGTTTCGCGGCTTCGACGGGCAGGTACGCAGCCAGGAAAGCAGTCGAATACATCAAACAAACAGATGAGCCGGTGATTTCCAGGGAACAGGTGGATGCCGAGAAAAAGCGGGTATATGCGCCGGTTATGAGAAGCGACGGTATAGACTGGAAAGAGCTGCATGCCGGGATATCGCGGACGATGCAGTTCTTCTGCAGCGAGTTTAAAACGGAGTCGCTTTTTAATATGGGGCTGGAGACGCTTCAGGACATCCAGGAAAACCGGGTGCCGGAATTATACGCTCCCGACCCGCATAAGCTGATGCGGAGCCTGGAAGACCTGAGTCTTTTAACCTATGCGCAGATAATCCTGCGGGCGTCACTGGAACGGAAGGCGAGCAGCCAGTACCTGAATTTTCACAGGATAGACTATCCGCAGCTCGACCCTCCGGAGTGGAACAAGTTTATCACCCTGAAGCAGGAGAACGGCAGGGTAAAGGTCGGAGAGCTGCTTCCCGGTTACTGGGGTAATTTAAAGGAAGAGTATGAAGCCCGCAACAAAGACTATCAGGGCGTTTATGAAGGGTAGGTTTATATTAAAATGAGTGAGAAAAAGATATATGCAATGCCTAACGTATCCACGCCGAACAAACCGGTGATTTTTAACGAGGAAATCTGCAACGGCTGCAACCAGTGCATGGAGGTATGCCTGATAGATGTCTATATCCCCAACCCGGAGAAGGGCAAGCCGCCGATAATCCTGCACCCCGAGGAGTGCTGGTACTGCGGCTGCTGCGTTGACGAGTGCCCGCGTCCCGGAGCAGTTACTTTCAACTGGCCTCTACAGCAGAGGGGCTACTGGAAAAGGAAGGCAACGGGAGAGAGATTTCATGTATAGACGGAACCTTTGACATCTTTCTACTCATAGCGTAGTATATGTAGGGTTCGGGAACGAACATTTGAAGAAGAGGAATATTAAAATGGCAGATACTAAATACGGACATCTTGTGCAACCTTTACCGATAAGAAAAGGACCCGGAGGAGCCAATGCCAAGCAGCTTGTCTGGATGCGCGGTGACGAACTTAACGGACTCGAACTAAATTTTGCCTGGGGAGTCTATGACGAGGTGGGAAACTGGCACGAATGGGCCCCCGGAGGCGGTCCCCATACCCATCCCTATGATGAAGCCCTCGTTTTCGTGGGACATGATACAGATAACCTCTCCTACCTCGGCGCCGAGCTTGAAATAGCGATGGGACCAGAGCAGGAAAAGCACACGATAAAAGAAGCCTCGGTGGTAATCGTCCCGGCGGGACTTGTACACTGTCCGCTGGTCGCCACGAAGGTGGAAAAACCGTATTCGCATTACCACGTTGCCCTGAACGCGAAGGTTAACAATGACTGGCTGGAACTGGAAGGCGAGCCGGAAAAAACGGACGGTAAAAAGTACAGTCATCTCATCAAACCGCTGCCCATCAGGAAGGGACCCGGCGGCGCGAATGCCGATTACATTGCGTGGATGCGCGGGGAGTTCCTGGAGGGGATGAATGTCAACTTTACATGGGGTTCTTACAGCGGACTTGGCGACTGGGAGGAGGGACGCGACCCGCATGTCCATCCCTACGGAGAAGCCCTGGTATTCGTGGGGCATAACACGGACGACCTTACCTATCTGGGCGCTGAGATTGAAATATGCCTGGGCAAGGAGCAGGAAAAGCATAAATTCGATAAAGCCACCGTGGTGACCGTCCCGGCTGGAATGGTGCACTGCCCAGTGGTAACGAAGAAGGTGGAGAAGCCGTTTTCGTTTTACTTAATCGCCCTCGATGCCGAGCCGAGTTATACCTGGCTTGGACCCAATAAAGATAAACCCAGACAACCGCCACCGCGGGAATAATTTATTATTTGTGAAGAAGAAAAAAATAAAGGAGGAATAAGGAATTTGGATTTAGGTTTAAAAGGAAAAGTTGCAATCGTTACCGGTACGGGGCGTAAGGGGGCTATGGGAGCGGCAATCGCTACTGAGTTGGCGAAGGAAGGCGCGAATATAGCCTGCGTGGATATCGTCGAAGGTGTCGAGGAGATAGCCAAGGATGTAGCCAGCCTGGGTGTAAAAGCGATTGCCGTCAAGGCAGACCAGAGCGACCCCCAGCAGGTGAAGGACGCAGTAGCGAAAATAAACGCGGAGCTTGGCACACCTGAAATCCTGGTCAACAATGCCGCCCTGATGGGACCCTTCGGGCGTATCGAGAGAATGGAAGTTAAAGACTTCCAGAAAATGATTGAAATCAACCTGGACGGGTGCTACTACTGGATAAGAGAAGTATGGAACGGAATGGTCGAGAAGAACTGGGGACGGATTATAAATATCTCGTCGATAGCCGGGGTAATGGGCGGATTCGGACAGGTCAACTACTCGGCGACCAAAGCCGGTGTAATCGGCATAGCCAAGACGGCCGCGCTCGAGGGCGCCAGAAAGGGTATCACGGCTAACGTGGTCACCCTTGGAGTGGTCGCCAGCGGGCAGGCGGCGGAGCAGGGTGAAGCCGCCGAAAGACTCAAGGCAAGGGCAGCTATGCGTGAATTTGGAAAGCCTCAGGATGTAGCCAATATGGTGACTTTCCTGGTATCGGACAGAGCCGGATACGTCACCGGGCAGGACATCCATGTCATGGGCGGTATGGACCTGTTTACGTATTAGTATATTATCGGCACTGCAATTATGACGGGCTTCCGTTTAAACGGAAGCCCGCTATATTATTCATTAGTCCGTATATTATTAAATCCCGGTTGGCTACTCTATTTATCGAGATTGCCGCGTCGCCCGCCTGCGCTAAAGTTACGGCGGGTCTCCTCGCAATGACAGAGGAAACAAACCATTACTAACGGAGCCGTAAGCTGGTTGATACCGTTCTGCAGGTTTATCTTCTCCAGAGGGACTCACCGAGGTCACCCTGGAGGATGCCGCTGTATTCTCCGGTTTTCTGAGGCACCACTCCGAGCCAGCGTCCGTACTGGACGAACAGAGGCTGGTCAAGTCCCAGTGCTTCCTCGAGGTATTCTCTGGTTAATTCGGAGCCCAGACCCGATACTTCCTGCATCTGCGCCATCACCATATCGATTACGTCTCCGGGGATGAAGCGGACTGTCATGAATACTATCAGGGTCACCATCAGCAGGGTGGGGACTGTGAACAGGAGTCTTCTGATTACATATGCACGCATTTTCAGTACCTCCTTTTTTATTACGCTTTTCTGACCGTATATACGGGGCAACGGAAAAAGTATCACAGAAGGAAAATCAGAGGAGTGTGGTATGGCAGGAGTCATACGTGATATTACGTCCCCACCTTGAGATTCTTCGCCCCGATTTATCCGGGGCTCCAGAATGACATACATATAGAAACGGGTGCGGGGATTATCCCCGCACCCGTTTTAAGTAACCTGAAAGCTTTTATTTCTTTACCGCAAATCCTATTATGTCCCGGACATCGTCGACTTCTTCCAGGTTTTCCAGTAGTTCGATAAGTTTTTCGGCGTCTTCCGCAGTTATCACCTGCGAGAACTCCACCTGGTTCATGAATTTCTTTTTTAGGATATCCATCGTCAGGGGGTTGGGGAGTTCTCCGGTAGCGACCGGCACGTACTCGGTATATACGGTACCGTCATTCATCTTAACCTCAAGCTCAACGCCTTCCGGTTTATCGGAATCGCCGAGCTGCACTTTCTTTATCAGCTCCTGGAGCTTGGGGTCGCGTATCGATTCCTCAGTATATTCCCTGCCGGTAGCGCTCCGCCTGTAGAGGGCGCTGGCGGTTGAGAAAACGTAGCTAAAAAGAGCATCGCCCGTGGGGTAATCGCCCACTTTATAGGGGCGCATATAATGGCCGTACTTTGCCGGCACCGAAAGGTGAAGAATAACCTCATCTATATCATCTGTGTTTATATCGTTTTTTATAGCCAGGGCGAGGGCGGCGTCTATGGGTATATGGGTGGGCCTGCCGCCGGGGTAAGGTTTGAAGATGACCTCGTAATAGAATTTCTTGCCCAGGTCCGCAGTCAGGATTTCCGGGTGGTCGCATTGGCGGGCGAAGTAGCCGCCGCGTTCGTCGAAAAGCGGGTCGATGGCCCCAGTCCAACCGGCTGCCGCCAGTTCGGCGCAGACGATACCTTTTCTTGCGGCGGTGCCCTGTTCTATCTTGAAGGTAGGAGCGCCGTCCCAGATGCCGCCGCCGAAATTGTCCGACCTTCCCACCAGTCCGAATGCGTTTTTCATCCGGGTGGGATTCAGGCCGAGCAGGCGTCCGGCGATAGCCGTCGCTCCGAAGGAGGTTGTCGGCGCCATTACCATTGGGAATCCCTGAGTGGCACGTCCCAGCCGATTTTCCATGCTGGCGTTCCAGGGGTGCACATTCACAGCGTTCAGCCTGGCAGCGAGGTCGTCGCCGATTACGCAGGAGGTAATAAGTTCTTTACCGCTGACACTTGCGGCTTCGGCCAGGGCAAGAGCCGTCAGGACGGTGGTCTCGCTGGTATGGGACGGGTAACGCCTGTCGTCCACTATAACCACCAGCGCTCCCCAGTCGAAGGTACGGCACATCGTGCAGTTGACGAAAGCGATGTTATGGGCGGGACCTTTTACTCCGGTACCGAGGATTGAGGACTCAGGTTTACCTCCCCAGTCTTCTACCATTTTTATCATCCCCACCATATCGGGCATCGCAGCACCGCCGATGGCGTTTCCGACCATATCCAGTATTCGTTTCTTGGTGTTCTCAACCGTATCCGGGTCGAGGTCTTCATATCCTGTATTCAGGGTACTCGTGGCTATAGCCTCCAGAATATCGTCGCTGTTGACGTTTTTCATATCGGACCTCTCTTTCTGGCTAGAGGGTTACGTTGCTCATAAGCTGTGAAATATTATCTACCTTTTCCAGTCCCACCAGCGCTTCAATAGCGTTTTTTATTTTGCGTTTGGTCAGGACCCTGGCGGCATTGTGGGCGAATTTCGCGGTCAGGTCTTCTTCCGTTACCGCTGCTTCGGTGCCTGTGGTGCCGCGCCGGAGAGTCCTTTCCACGACGAATTTCTGTCCCCTGGCGGATACTTCCACTTTGGCGAGGGCGGCGAGAGGATTCTTTTCAAGCTCCTCGTTATACCTTTTGCCGTAATCGGGGTCGCTTTTCGTGACAACTTTATCCATAAAAGCGAGTATCTCCGGGTCCTTCATCGTCCCGGGGTCGACCCACTCCACTCCGACGGGTACCCTGTGGGCGGCGACGGCGATATTGTAGGGCAGGTTGAACTGGGCAGCCGAAATTCCGGGTATTTCTACCGGTTCGTTTTTATCTCTCTCGGGTGTGGGCATACTGCCCCGACCGTAAATAACCACTTCTTCGATTTCTTCGGGTATCAGGTTATGCTCATTGATAACATCAAAGAAGCAGTCCAGCGCCGAGTGGAACACACCGCAGCATGGGTAGGGCTTGTAGTGCAGGCGGGAATTGAGAATCCAGGTCTTGCCCAGCCCTTCGGTAATCACTTCGGGGTACCAGTTGGGATAACCGACGTAGTAATGAAAACCGCGTTGAGGGTCGTCGAGGACGGTCTTATCTCCTGTGTATCCCATCTCGGCAAGCAGTGCGGCGGCTACGGCGCCGGTACTCTGCCATCCGGGCACTCCGTACTTGGACATGTAGCCGTGGCCTCCGGCACCCCACCTGCCGTAGGAAAGGACCATCGTCAGGTGACCGGCGGTGCCAATGGCGTTGAGCATTCTTTCTTCGTCGAGGTTTAGGAGTCTTCCGGCACCGGCGGCGGCGCCGAAGTTAGAATACGCGTTTCCGGTGAGACCGCGCGGCGCGTCTGCCTGCCGGCGGACATCGTCCGGGGTGATATTGTGCCGGCCCACAGCCCTGGCGACTCTCGACGATATTTCAAGCCCCAGAGCCGTTGCCAGTATCAGGTCTTTACCGGAGGCATCAACGGTCTCGGCTATTGCCAGCACCGTCGGCAGAACATAGACTCCGTCATGACCTCCGGCGACTATATCGTGGTAATCGAGGGTTATCATAAGTTCGCCGTTGGTGAGGGCGGCGGCGTTGCAGGAAACTTTATCTCCAAGACCGATTATCGAGGACTCCTCGGGACCTCCGTACCTCCTGCCTAGGGCTGCCATTATCTTGCCTTTTTCCGTGGACAGGGCGCCGAGAGCGCATCCGATGGAGTCCATAATAACGTGTTTTGTCTCCGTGACGATGTGAGGTGGAATATCCTCGAATCCGGTCCGGCAGGCGAACCTTGCCAGTTCACGGGTATTTTCGCTCATTAACGTACCTCTTTCCTCCGGAGTATTAACGATGATAACGAACGACTATAGCAACTTTCAGTATTTATTACTATATAATGCTATGGCCATTCGTTTCTGTGTTTTATTCCAGTACCAGAGGGTTCATCCCCTGAGTTATCAGTTTGGGGATAATAGCCTCGTTCAGTTCCAGTCCCAGACCCGGTCCGTCCGGCGGGTAGAAATAGCCGTCTTTGTATACCACGGGATTAACGGCAAGGTCATCTGTAATCGGCGGGTTGGTGGTGTCCCACTGGGCATGAATCAGAGGAGGTCCAAGGTTGGCATGAGCAATCTTGCTCATCCAGGGGTCTGCAGCCAGGAAGTGCGCCTGTGCGGCCGCTTCATAGCTGGAGCCGACCATCGAACCACAGGAAATTTGCAGGTTGGCTGCTTTGGCTATGGCCGCCCACTCACGGGACTTATAAATACCGCCCGACCAGACTACTTTAATGCAGACGCCGTCACAGGCATCTTTCTTGATGCACTCGAGCAGACCGGGAATTTCGATGGCGGACTCGTGAGCCCAGACAGGGGTGTGGAGTTTTCTCTGGAGTTTTGCCAGTCCATCGACATCCCAGCGAGGTATCGGTTGTTCGACTTTATAAAGGTCGAATTCTTCGAGTCGGATGGCAAGGTCCAGTGCCGTGGTATAGTCCAGACCGCCGTTGGCATCCACTCCTATATAAGCCTCGGGACCGGCTACTTCTCTGATTGCCTTGACGTTGGCGACGTCTTCGAACACAGTCTCGGTCCCCCATCCGGGGCCTACTTTGCAGACGATATTGGTAATGCCGGCTGCTACGACTGCCTCTGTTTTCTTAGCTCTCTCTTTAGCAGAACCACCCGACAGCATAACGCCGATGGCCAGCTTGTCGAGCGCTTTTCCGCCCAGATACTGGTAGACGGGCATGTTGAGGGCTTTACCAACTATATCGTGCAGGGCGAAGTCTATCGTTCCCATTGCTCCCATATTACCGCCGAAGCTCCGGGACATCTTATTGACAATTACTCCGATGTCCATGGGATTGGCTCCCAGGAGTATCGGTGCATAGTGCTTTACTGCAAGCATTACGGCTTCCTGTCCGGTGGTACCGCCATCTGCCGCTCCGATGATTCCCTCGTTCGTATGAAGTTTAATCAGGACGACATTGGAAGCCCTGCCGCCATCCTTGCGGGGTAAAGTGCAGGGTATGGCTTCGATTTTAGTGATTTTCAACTTTCCTCTCCTTCTCTATATGTGTACTTTCCATTCAGAATAGAGCAATTATACACCTATTGAAGAATGACAACAACATATCGTTAACGGTAGTGGAAACCCGCCTTTTTTAGATACTCAGCAGTGTATTTATTCTTTCGTCCCGCCATTGTTTCTGTCGGGAGTATGTGGAGTGGGGTTTAAACGTGCGGCGTAAGCTGTCTGGATTTTCACCTATAATTTCCATTTGAGAGACGTCACCGGTGCCGCAGCCTTTTTCCCGGAGGTACCAGAGATAGCCGATATCCGAGATATCGAATCCCATCAGGCCGGCGACCAGGCAGTCGGCGGCGACGGCATCACAGCTTGCCGCCGCAATTCCCCAGTCCACGGGCGTACCGCCGACAGGACCTTCGCCCTCCATACCCGTAAAGCCGTCGATAATACTCAAATGAGGTTTACAGCGATCTGCCATTGAATACAGGTTCAGGTTCATTACCGGGTATCCCTGGTGGATTTTAGACTTGTCGTTGTGCTTATAACTGACACCGCCCATAATCAGGTTCTTTATCGATAACGTAACGACTACCATATCGTGTATTTTAGGGGGTCCGATTGAAATAATGAAGTCGCTCTCCAGAAGCTGTTTTGAGAAATGTACCTGCATCGGATTCATTCCCGAATCATACAAATCTAGGATTTCCCAGTCCATTTCATTGAGGTCGACGAGACCGACATCGAACTCATCGACCAGGTCCAGATATCCGAACCTTTCGAATCCTAACCTGGCAGAACCGAGAGTCGATTCACCGATAGTGATTTTCCCATCATAGCGTTCGCGAAGAAATTCCAGTAGAGTACGTACTCCGTCCACGTGAGTCGCTGCAAGCTGGTTCTCATTGGAAACGAAGTTTACCTTTAAATACAGGTCCGATTTTTCTTTGAGGTCGATATCGTCTTCTATTAAGCGCAGGGCATTATCTATATTTTCGGCCCTGTTCCCACCTTTTGTAAGAGCTACCCTGGGTCCCATTTTCACCTCTTCGCTGTAACCATATTTCCGGGATTTTCCGAATGACTTCAGGTTATCAAACGACGTAAATTTTTACAACTTTTTAAACAATACAAATCAGATTATCAGGGTAATTTTAAGCCATACTCATTAGACATACAGGCAACAAACTGATAAAGTATTAGCAATTTATATTTACCGGGAATAACGGAGATTAAGAAAGGGAATGAAAATGGCGGAAAAAGACAAAGTATATAAGTGCCTCAATCCTGTAGGAATACAGGAACCGGTAGATACTTTTCCTCTGGCGCCGCGCCTAGATACCATCAGCGGTAAGACCATCCATTTCAGTATCACCGGCGAACCGGATATCACCATACCTCTGGAGAAGAAATTGCAGGCCGATTACCCGGATACGAACTGGACGATGAAGAGGACGTATACCACCGTGCCTACACCTCTTTCCGAAGAAGAAATGAAGACCACGGACGGCGTGATACTGGGGGTATGCTGGTGACACGGCGCCGTGTGGAGGCAGTTGCCTTACCTGGCGAAGCTTGAGAAAGCGGGTATCCCGACAATACTTCTGGATTTCGAAGACCAGGACGGGAAAGTCGAATATGAAGCGCTTTCGAACGGAGTCCCCAAACTACGGTATCTTCACGCTTCACGTATTATACGGGGACCGGCTGACGTGGATATATTCCTCGAGCCAATGCTCGAAGCTCTGACACGTCCGTTGACGAAAGAGGAACAGGAAAGCGGCAGGTGGGAGCCGGAACAACCGCGGATACTGTTCGAAGGTACCCTCGATGAAGCGCAGGAATTCTACCAGCAGACGGAAAGACTCCCCGGTCTGCTTAACGCTCCTTACTCGATGTATACGGACGGTCTTCCTATAATAGTCCCTACGGAGGAAAAGGTCGCCGAAATGCTGACGGGCACCAGCCATAAACCTGACGAACTGATAGTCCACCAGGAGGATATGCACCAGGTGGGAATAGGTTGGGATGCCATGATAAAGAAAGGCACACCGGTTTTATACCGGCCGATGAACCGGACGGCGACCGTAGAGATAGTCGCGACAATAGGTGTAATGTCCGGGTGCAAACCGGCGGACATGCCCGTGCTGCTGACGCTTGCCGAGTCCGGAGGCGGCTGCGGAGACGGGCGCGGCGGTGGCAGTTTCTGCATCAGCGGTCCGATTGCCGAGGAAATAGGGATGAATTACGGCTTCGGTCTTTTTGGTCCCGGTAATCCGGCCAACAAGACATTGGGCCGTGCCGCCGACCTGATGTGGCGCAACCTGGGCGGAGCCATTCCCAGCGTAACCACCACCAGCAACTGGGGTAGTCCGGTAAACAACGGCGGTTTCTGCTTTGCCGAGTATGCCGGGGGGCTACCCGAAGGCTGGAAAGGACTGAATGAGGAACTCGGATACAAGAAGGACCAGAGCGTTATGATGATGACAAGGGCGGGTAACTGGGGTATCGGTCAGTTCTTTATGCCAGGCGTTTACCGGGCGCTCCAGAAAGACGGTCATGGCGCCATGGCGAGGAGACTCGGAGTCAAGGGAATTCCCGGACCTCATAACTGGCTCGATTACCTGCTGGACGGCATCTGGGCTACCATGGAAGGAGGAATCACCCTGGTGATGATACCGGAAATGGCGCAGCACCTTGCCGATATCGGCTTCAAGTCGAAGGAGGAAGTCTGCGAGTATATCTGGAAGAAGAGTTTCGAACCGGTGAAGGACTACAGGAACCGCGGCCAGCCGGACTACACTACCAACGGCTGGCGGAGTATCGAGAGGACATCCGGCAAGCCCTGGCTGGAGCTGGACGATGACTACATGGTCCCGGCAGGAGGTCCTTCTCCGAAGAGCAACTGCATTATCGTCTGCGGCGGTGAGGAGGAAACCGTCAACAGGTACAGCGGCGGCTTCGGCGCTCACTACAGCATAGATAACTGGCGGTAATCAATAATTATACGGAAATACGGAGGGAGTCCCGATACAATCGGGACTCCCTTTATTCAATATAGCGCTTTGTATTAGAAGATGTCATACCGACGAAAGTCGGTATCCAGATTAGAACGGTCAGGTGTGATTTCTGGATTCCAGCTTTCGCTGGAATGACAGAAATGATTAAAAACAGGACTTCCGTTGACATACCCGCGGGATAATAATAAACTCAAGCCGGGGAGGGGGGAGTAATTACATGAGAGGTGTGAATTATGGCGGAACCGGTCTATGACCCGCAGAAATCGGGAAACAGGATGAAAATAGTCTGCTTCGTCTCGGGCTCGGGTACCAATTACCGGGAGATAGTGGCGGCGAACCCCGACCATAATTACTCTGTCTTTACCAACAGGCCCGATTGCGGTGGTGCCGAAATAGCCAGGAAAAACGGACATGAGGTAATCGAACTCAGCCATATTCCGTATCTCAGGAACGCCAGGAAAAAATACGGGCCGGGGAATGTGCCCAGGAACTGCCCGGAAAGAATCCAGTACGAGAAAGACCTGTGTGAGTTAATCGAGGACAAAACAGGCGGTCAGCCGGACCTGATATGCCTGGCTGGTTTCGACCAGTGGAATACCGACTGGATGGTGGAAAGGTATTATCCACGAATGCTGAATATTCATCCCGGAGATACTACGAAGGGATATATAAAGCTGCACTGGATACCTACCGCCATGGCGATACTAGCCGGAGAAGAAGCGATAAGGTCGACCCTTTTCTTCGTCGATAAAGGTATGGATAACGGGCCGGTATTCGTGCAGTCGGCGCCCCTCGCCATTGCGGAAACGCTCCGTAAACTGGGCGGAAGCAAAGCCGAAGGGCTAAAAAAAATACTTGATTTCGTAAAAGGTAACGGCATCGCCGACTACGATACTTTCAGGGAAAAAACCGGCGAAGAGCTGATGGCGATAATGAAAGATATCTGCACCGACCTCCAGAACGAACTGAAGGAAGCGGGTGACTGGCAGATTTATCCCTTCGCCGTCCACGAACTGGTGGCGAAGGGAAGGGTTCAGGTTGACGGTAGGGATGTCTATATAGACGGGGAGAAAATGCCCGTTTACGGCTACAGGATGGACCCTTCGACAAGCTCAGGGTGAACGGAAGAAAATAGGTGGGTTATTTATTAAAATAGCGGGTAAAAAGTATTGATTGGGGTATCGGGGCGGAGGTATAATTGGTTTGTGAGCTACTGCATACGTGGTTATCAGCAGTCCTCTTTTGAAATATTTTCACCGGGGAAACTATCTTGACAGAAGATAGATTTATGCAGGAAGTGCAGCATTTCTATCGCAGACTGAATCCGGATTTCGAATACTGTTTTAATATCAAGACCTCCGCACCACTCACCGCCGAAGAACTCTCCACCCTCCGCTGGCTGCTTGCCGAAACGTTCGACGCCGTAAATTTCGGTGAAGAAGCATTCATAGGACCTGCGCAGAACGTGGTTGAAATCGGTCCTCTACTGACCTTCGATACCGCCTATTCCACCAACGCCGTCGCTATCTGCCACGCCTGTGGAC
>CAZIYN010000023.1:14243-15120 GCA_964543495.1 uncultured Dehalococcoidales bacterium
CCTGTGGACTGGACAAAGTCGACCGCGTAGAAATTTCAAGAAGATACCTGCTGACGGAAGGCA
This sequence comes from uncultured Dehalococcoidales bacterium, assembly GCA_964543495.1. Lineage (GTDB taxonomy): Bacteria > Chloroflexota > Dehalococcoidia > Dehalococcoidales > UBA2162 > CAYVOV01. The sequence goes on from CAZIYN010000023.1 coordinate 14,307, forward strand.
CGGATAAAGAGAAGTTCATCACCGGGAACCACGACCGGATGACCGAAAGCCCTTACCCCGAACCGCTTAAATCTTTCGAGACCGGCGCCGTGCCGGAAAAGGTATTTACCATCCCCCTGATACAGGGCGGCTCCGGGGAGCTGGCGAAGTTCAACAAGGAAAACGGACTCGGTATGGATGACTGGGATATCGATTTCTACCATAATATATTCACCCAGGTGCTGAAGCGCGACCCGACGAATGTCGAGCTTTTTATGCTGGGGAACAACAACAGCGAGCATTCGAGGCACTGGTTTTTCAAGGGTAAGTTCACCATAAATGGTAGAGAGATATCCGATAATCTGCTTAACATAATAAGGTCGACAATTAGAGAAAACCCGTCGAACAGCGTCATCGCTTTCGGAGATAACTCCAGCGCTATCCGCGGATATAAAATGTGGACTATCCTGCCGATACAGCCCGGAACGAGTTCGCAGTTTGTCGCCAGGCAGTGCACCTACCATGTACTGTTTACCGCCGAGACCCATAACTACCCCAGCGGTATTTCACCTTTCCCGGGGGCTACCACCGGCACCGGTGGCAGAATACGGGACGGTCACGCCACGGGGAGGGGGTCGCTGGTAATAGCCGGTACCGCCGCTTACTGCACGGCAGCCCTGAATATACCGGACTTTCCGATTCCCGGCGAGCCTTCCGGACTGGTCTACCCCTTCGAGCTGGCTACGCCGCTCGACATACTAATCGAAGCCAGCAACGGGGCATCCGATTACGGCAACAAATTCGGTGAGCCGGTAATACAGGGCTTCGTCAGGAC
>CAZIYN010000024.1:0-14688 GCA_964543495.1 uncultured Dehalococcoidales bacterium
CTTAAATCCCACAGGTGTTTCGCGGACGGAAACATTGAATAATTCGCCCAACCTGTAAAGCATACTGGTGGCGGTTATCGTCTTGGCTATAGTTCCGCGTTCACCACGTACCTCAAGCATATACAGGCTCAACAGGGCAAACACCTGCTGCGTGGTCATGAAAATCCCGTTCTCATCCATAAGACCGAGTCTGTCGGCATCTCCGTCCGTCGCTACACCGATATCGGCTTTGTATTCCCTGATAGCCGCGGACAACTTTAAGAGATTATGGGCAATCGGTTCCGGCTGAATCCCGGGGAAGAGCGGATTACGCTCGCCGTTAATCTCGATTATTTCGATTTCGCCACCGCCAAGGATATCCCCAAGATATCCCGCTCCGGAGCCGTACATCGGGTCGAATACCACCTTCAGCTTCGACTTCTTCAGTTTTTCAATATCGACCAGTCCGGCAATCTGCTCTTTATACACGGAGGTAAAGTCGACCATTTCCACGGTACCGCTTTTTATACCTTCATCGAGCGGTATTCGCCTGACCTCTTCTCCTTCTGAAAAAATCCGGTCTATGTTCTTTTTTATCTCATCGGTAACTTCATCCGGAGCGCCGGCTCCGTCACTGGTCTTATATTTGAAACCGTTCCAGATTGCCGGATTATGGCTCGCCGTAATCACGACCGCCCCGCCGGCTTTCTTGGCCATAGTACCGTAGCTTATTACCGGCGTGGGAGTCGTTTTCCCGCAGAGATATACTTTCATACCGTTTGCGGAGACCACTTCGGCAGTCGCCGCGGCGAAGTCCTCGGAGGCAAACCGGTTATCATAACCTATTATAAGCCCCTGCCCCACCAGACCGGAATTATTCAGGTAGTCCGCGACTGCCTGGGCGCAAATCCTGACATTATCAAAGGTGAAATCGCCGGCGATTATTCCCCGCCAGCCGTCGGTCCCAAATTTGATAGGATTATCTTTCAACAACATCTCCGGCTCTTTTATGTCTCAGGAAAGTGATAATTTCGTAAGTAAGTATAACCTTATCCGGCAATTCTGTAAAAGTGGCTATTTGCCGCCATAGTATGCCGATACGACCGGTCAGCCGGACTGAATAGCTTTACTCAGCCGGTAATCACGTATCGTCGATGAAAACAATAAGATGATAATAACCATAGCTGCTATAATCCCCGCCATAATTATCGTAATATTTTTCGGTCCGCCGAGATAATCGGACCCGATTCCGGCAAGCAGGTTACCCAGGGGACTCAACGCCATGTTCAGGTTGACGACACTTGTCACCCGTCCCCGCAGTTCATCCGGTATGGACAACTGGAGTAGCGTCTGATTGGTGGTTAGAAATATTATCTCAAAGAATCCCGATAGCGCCAGAAACAGCAGGGAAATGATTAAAGTGGTACTATAGGCAAAACCTATGAACATCATACTCAGCAGAAAAAGAGAAGCCATCTGCAGCAGTCCCCTGCGTTCCAGACGCCCCAGAGAAGCGGTAATAAAGCCGCCAACAATACCTCCCACTCCCACGGAGGCCATCAGGTAGCTCAGCACCCTCCCTGTTCCATCTCCGAATACCTCCACGGCATATATCGGGGGCAATATGGTATATATCGGGACAACCAGTAACGGAAGGAAAAATCCCAGCATCATAAAGGTACGGGTGACACGCTCCTTCATAATATAACGGACACCTTCTTTAATATTCTCCAGCGGTGAGGCCCGGACAATACCGGACTTACGCGCCGGGAACCGGATTTGCAGGATAGTAATAACAATCAAAGCGTACGCGCTGGCCTGCACAAGGAAGTTTCCCCCGGGCCCTAGCCAGACAAGGAGAACACCGCCTATGGCCGGACCGAATGAACGCATCAGGCTCCACCCCGTCTGGACAAGCGCCATGCCGTTCGGTGTATGGGAACGCGGTACCAGGTCGAAAACAAGCACCTGCCTCAGAGCGCCATCGATAGTTGCCACTAAACCGGCAAGGAAGGAGAAAATAAAGATGTAGGTCATCTGTCTATAACCGAGAAGTAGCAGGACTCCCAGTACAGCCGTAATAGTAAACAGCCATCCGTTATCTATCATCAACAGCTTACGACGCTTCATCCTGTCTATCAGGATTCCCGCTGCCGGCACCATCCCCATAGCAGATACCGAACGGACGAGGTTGACAGTCGCCAGCATCGTACCGGAGCCTGTAATATCATAGACAAGCCAGTTTAACGTTACCTGCTGAATCCACTGGGCTGCATTGGTAAGAGTGGTCCCCGTTAACAGAAAACGGAAGTTGCGAATACGCAGCGATGAAAAAGTGCCGATTTTTTCTCCGGATATTGTATCCCGCCCGGTAATATCACCGGTGTCACTGTTTTTATCGGAGCTGAAATCAGATGATTGTGGCATTATTTTCCTTCCCCACAATATGATACCACACTCGAAGATAGACCAGCCGAAAAAAAGAGGGGCTCATAAAGCCCCTCTTTAATCACTCATTGAATAATTTAACCCAGTGCTTCTTTCTTGAGAATTTCCGCCTTGTCGGTCTTCTCCCAGGGGAGGTCGAGGTCGTCCCTGCCGAAATGTCCGTAAGCGGCAGTCTGTCTGAAAATAGGACGTCTGAGATCGAAGTCGCGGATAATCGCTCCCGGTCGGAGGTCGAAGTGCTTCTGGATAAGCGATTCTATAACAGCTTCATCCACCTTTGCGGTGCCGAAAGTCTCGATAGAGACAGACAGCGGATGGGCAACGCCGATTACGTAAGAAAGCTGAATTTCAGCGCGGTCGGCAAGTCCGGCAGCCACGATGTTCTTGGCGATATACCTCGCCGCGTAAGTAGCCGTGCGGTCAACTTTCGTCGGGTCTTTACCCGAGAAAGCGCCGCCGCCATGCCTCCCGATTCCGCCGTAGGTATCCACAAGAATCTTGCGTCCTGTGAAACCGGTATCCGAAACAGGACCCCCGATTACAAAGCGTCCCGTAGCATTCACGTAATATTTAGTTTCGGCATCAATCAGCTTGGCCGGCACAATCGGTTTGATTACTTTCTCAATGATGTCCTTTTCCATTTTGGCACGGTCTATATCATCATGCTGAGCGGCTATAACCACGCTGGTGACCCTCCGGGGAACACCCTTGTTGTATTCGACCGTTACCTGCGATTTACCGTCGGGTCTCAGATAAGAGAGTATCCCGTCTTTCCTCACTTTTGCCAGCTGGAGGCAGAGTTTATGGGCAAGCGAGATAGTCAAAGGCATCAGCTCGGGCGTCTCGTTGCAGGCATAACCGAACATCATACCCTGGTCGCCTGCGCCTATCTTATCGAAGTCATCAGCAGCCCCCGTCTTCGCTTCCTGCGACTGGCTGACACCCATATCGATATCGGTGGATTGCTCGGTAATACCGTTAAGAATACCGCAGGACTGGTAGTCAAAACCGTATGAGGGATTAGAGTAGCCGATATCTTTTACCACTTCACGGACTATGTTGGGGATGTCAATGTAGCAACTGGTGGTAATTTCCCCCAGCACCATGACAAGCCCGGTAGTTGTAGCTACTTCACAGGCGACCCTTCCCATCGGGTCTTCTTTCATAATCGCATCCAGGACAGCATCCGATATCTGGTCGCACATTTTATCGGGATGTCCTTCCGTAACCGATTCCGAGGTAAGCAGATATTTTTCCGAACTATCGAATCTATTGGTCATCTATTTTTCTCCCTTCTATGTTCCTTCCTGCCAGCTTGTCAGGTACTTCTGCTGCTCCGCAGTCAGGCTGTCTATCTTAATACCCATTGAAGATAGTTTTAAGCTGGCAATCTGTTTGTCTATCTCCTGAGGTACCGGATATACTTTCAATTCGAGTTTATCCCTGTTCTTCACCATATATTCCAGGCAGAGAGCCTGGTTGGCAAAACTCATATCCATAACACTTGCCGGGTGTCCCTCGGCTGCCGCCAGGTTTATCAACCTGCCCTCACCGAGCAGGAATATGCGGCGCCCGTCTTTAGTCGTGTATTCATCCACATATGTACGAATTTCTCTCTTGCCCGTAGACATCGCTTCGAGTGCCGGGATATTAATTTCCACGTTGAAATGACCGCTGTTGGCGATAATTGCACCGTCTTTCATCGCCTTGAGATGGGCTTCATCGATAACATGTTTGTCACCGGTCAGGGTTACGACGATATCGGCCTGTTTTACAGCCTCCAGAAGAGGCATCACCTGGAAGCCGTCCATTGCAGCCTCCAGCGCCCTCACCGGTTCAACCTCGATAACGATAACATGAGCGCCGAGACCTTTACCTCTCATTGCCACGCCTCGTCCGCACCAGCCATAGCCGCAGATGACAACCTTTTTACCCGCCCAGAGGATATTTGTAGCGCGGATAATACCGTCTATCGTGCTCTGTCCGGTCCCGTAGCGGTTATCGAACATATACTTGGTCTGGGCATCGTTCACAGCGATAATCGGGTATTTCAACTCGCCGTCATTCTGCAGACTGCGGAGCCTGATAACTCCGGTTGTGGTCTCTTCGGTCCCGCCGATTACTCCCTCAATCAGTTCCTTGCGGCTGCTGTGAAGGGTCGCAACCAGGTCGGCACCGTCGTCGATAGTAAGCTGCGGCTTGTTGTCCAGCGCCGTATTCAGGTGTTTGTAGTAGGTCTTGTCATCTTCTCCCTTGATAGCATTCGTAGGTATCCCGTATTCTACCAGGGCGGCAGCAACGTCATCCTGGGTACTTAGAGGATTTGAAGCACACAGGACGAGCTCAGCTCCCCCTTCTATTAATGCCAGTCCCAGGTTTGCCGTCTCAGTGGTAATGTGGAGACACCCGGAAACCCTGATGCCTTTCAAAGGTTTCTCTTTGGCAAATCTCTCGCGGATAAGCTTCACCACGGGCATTTCACGGTAAGCCCATTCGATTCTCTGTCTTCCGGCTTCAGCCAGTGACGGGTCTTTTACGTCAGAATTTACTGGTGCCATTGATTCTCTCCTTAATCTATTGCCTGCTTCCTGGGCCGACCGCCCTTGTGAAGCCTCGGGTTTTCCGCCGGACAATTTTCAAGCGGTATCGGGCAGTCCAGGCAGGTTTCTCTGCCATGCTCCTTGCATCCGTCCAGCCAGGGCACTTCACCATTGAACTGTCCGTGCAGAGGATGCCTTTTTGATTCATCACCGGAGGGTCTTCCTCTTTTATTCACTTTACATTTACCACCATTTTGTCAGTCCGGCTCCTGGCTACTGAGCATTATATCACAGGGTTTGCATGAAAATTCGGTGGAATAAACTTTTCGGGTCTATCACCCGAATTCCATCCGTGTACTCCGGTACCGTGACTCAATTCAATCCTAAAAAAAGCCACCTCCTTTCGCAGCAATCTACCGGGAAGATGGCTAACAAAAAACCTCCCGTAGGAGGCTCCTGCCTTCCTTTTCATCCCTAAAAAATCGGGATGCCTATCGCTCCGTTACGGATTGGCTTTGGCACCTTTAAGAATGGCTTAAAGGTTGTCGTGTGGGTCATCGGGCCAATTCCCTCGCCACATCTCTCGATAGATTTTTGCTAAATTACGTTGTTAAATTGCTGTATATATGATATTTCACAAGCCGGAAGATGTCAAATCGCCATCTCTTTGAATTGTCCGGCGACAGAATCCGGTATATCCACCGTACCCATTATCACCGGCTTCTGATGGCAGTCGCTGCCTCCGGTCATAAGAAGAACATGTTTTTCCGCAAACGCCGTATAATGAGCTACAGTTTTTTTATCGTGTCTGGTATGCCAGCACTCGATACCGTCGACATATGGGAACATATATTTTTCGATAATCGATGTCTGCTCCTCCAAATCCGGGGATATACCCGCCATGGATGTCCCGTTCGGGTCGTTCGGATGAGCAAGAACGAGCACTCCGCCGGCGTTCCTTACCAGACCTGACGCGTCTTCAAGCGAGAGCGGGTATTTGGGAACATCACACTTTATGAGGTACTTATCGAAGGCTTCCTGCCTGCCTGTAACAATCCCTTTATCTACGAGATAATTGGCAATGTGAGGTCTGCCGAAAGTACCATCCACGCTTTCCTGTATTTTATTCAGGTCGTCTTCGGTTAGTTTATCTATATTTTCCTTTTCGAACTCTTCATTCAGGTTCTTTAAAATCTGGAGCGCTCTGTTGTCCCTGTGTTCTTTAAGCATTTTAAGCTTATCCAGGAGAGCCCGATTACGGATATCATAACCGTAGCCGAGGAAGTCCAGCGAGACCGTTTTATCCGGTTTCAGGGGATTGGGGGAAGTAACATTAAGTTCCACTCCGGTAACATACTTTATTCCATATTCACGGGCGAGTACTGCGGCTCTTTCCTGAGCCGAAACTGAATCATGGTCGGTTACGGACATAAAGCCGATTAATCTCTTCGCGGCTTCCGCGAAGACCTCTTCAACGGAAAAAGCACCGTCCGAACCGGTACCGGTATGTATGTGAAGGTCAATCTTCATCGGTTATATCTTTTCGACACCGATAACATACCAGTCTTCCGGTGCGTCTTCACTGGTATCGACAACCATGTGGACGACTTCGATATCGGGATATAGATTCTTGATGTCGCCGATGTCCACCGCTTCGAATTTCGCCTTGTTGTTAAGGTATGCCTGTTCGGTGAGAGCGTTCGACTCGTAGTTTTCCTTGGTGCGGTTAAGGATACGGCTGATGGAGACCTCTTGCGAGCAGGAAGTCTGCTGAATGATAAAGGTCTTTCTATGCTTCGCGGCTATTTCGGCGGCGCGTCTTCTCAACTCCTGAGTAACGAAGGTAGCATCGAGAATTACACCGTCACTGCCGTTAAGAGTTTCATCGGCACGGCGGAAAGTTTCGTCATATACAAGGGTGCGTTTGTCCATACTGGAGGCAACTTTCTCATCGAAGATATCCTCGTCTTTGAGCACTTCCAGCCTGATAATATCAGACCGCAGCATCGGGTATCCTTTAATCTTCGCTATCTCCTCGGTCGTTTCGGTCTTCCAGGAACCGGGCAGACCGCAGGCAATCAATACGAAATTATTACCCAGTTCATCTTTAACGTATTTTAAAAAGGGATCTCTCATTCTACAGCCTCCTTATACCCAATTCATTATGCAGGACTATCAGCACCTATTCCAGTCCGTAGACCTGTCGCGGGGCAAGATACCGGGGGTATTTGTCTATCAGAGCCAGCCTCAGCAGATAACAGAAATGGCAGGCATCTATATATTCATTCTCATGTTCGATGCCGGATTCCTTTGCCAGGAGAGCAGGACCTCCTTTAACCAGCGGTCCCGCAACCGGGTGTGAAGCTGCATTATAATTTTTCACCAGTTCGGATAAAGGTGTTTCCCACATATTTCCCATAACCAATCCCTGGCAGATGTGGACGTTTCCGTACGAGTCGAGATGGACTCTTTTCGGAGATTCAAGTTCCTCGTACGGGCATTCCGTGAATATTTCCCAGTCCTTTTTCGGAAGACCTGCCGTCAGTTTCTCCACGGCTCTGCCCCTGAGCATCGTAGAACCGCCGATAACCGGCTCTCCCTTGTCCTGTTCCTCACCGGCAGCTGTTTCTACTCTGGGTTCTTCAATGGCTATCTCGCCGGCGGCGATATTCAGCTTCCTCGCCACATTAAAAGCACACCGGGCGGAATTCTCTTCTATGTCTCCGTAATGGAAGACATCGTTACTGATGCTGAGATTCGAAATTCCCAGCTCCGCGAGCGGTCTCAGCCAAATTCCCGCATCTTCCTCGGCCGTGGCGAAATAAGCATTGGTAACCGCACCCGCCTGAAATCCCAGCTTAACCGATATTTTCATTCCCTCCACCATTATCGGGTAGAACAGAAACGGTTCGCCGCCTTCGAAGAATATGGTATCGATAGTACCGATTTTAACCGCTTCATCCAGGACTTTTCTTATCTGTTCCATGGTGAACGTACCCTGAGCGCGGGGGCTGCAGTAAAGAAAGCAATGGTCGCACTCGAAATTGCATTTATATGAAAGAAGAATATGGAGCCCGGTCAGCATATATCCCTCCGTTAAAGAACCAGCTCAAGTTCTATTTCGTCGCGAAGCGGTATCCCGTCGTCACCAACCAGCCCGATTTCGGGTTTTAGTTTACGCGATTCCTCGATTGCATTCGGATATACCGCCGTAAGCGTAAATCCGCGTTTCTGCCAGAACCGCAGTGCCGCCATATTATCGTTGGTGGTAATCGCCCGGATGCGTTTACACCCGACTTCTGCGGCAACTTCTTTAAGCGCTTCCACCAGCGCCGAACCGATACCTATTCCTTCCTCCAGGCTGTTCATGGAAGTCACCTCGCATTTTTCACCCTCGACTGAATACGTTATCAGTCCGGCGGGTTTACCTTCGCATACGGCTACGAAGCCGGGCTGTTCATCGGCCCTGTACACTTCGCCCCGTATAATCATAGTAGTGGAATGCCAATACTTAATTACTATCCCGGTTACCCAGTCCCGGTCTGATTCTTCCAAGGGTCTTATCTGAAATGATTTCATGTTAATTCAAACCTCATTAGCGAGAACTCAGCATTCCCCCATTTTCCCGACCTGATTTTTTTGAAACCGTTTTCAAGGTAAAAACCGGTGGGTCCGGAGCAGTTACTGGCAGAGTCATCTCTGGAGTAGGTCTCCAGAGCCTGATAATCTGTTCGCTTCAGGTCTTCGAGTATGGCTTGGAGTAATCCCGTCCCCAGTCCCTTCTTCCGGTATTGAGACTGGATATAGAGGCATGAAAGAAGAATTGTATTAGTGCCTGGCGGGAAAAGCTCCTGTCCGTATTCAGCGGCTCTCTTGAAGAACCGGGGATAGGCATATTGGGCATATCCTGCTATTTTACCATCGATACAGACAATTGTACCGCAGCTTCCCATCGCACTCCTCGTCGCTTCAAACCAGCCACGCTTAATTTCATTAGCCTCGCCTGTTGTCATTCGAGGGCTGCCTTTACCGAACTTATCCGGAGCTTCCCAGTAAAGACAAGCGGCGCACTCGGATGGCAAATCTCTAAAAGTCGTCTCTTCAATATCGTTTATTTTTATATCCACAATAGTCTTTAAAATATACAATTGTCAGGGGAAATATCGTCGGTATATTTCACTTCGCTATGTATTTAAAATTAGCCTATATAAGATTCGGCAAGCTCGAAGTATTCAGGAAGAAAAATCTCTCGGTATCACGTTCCTTCTATCCCGAGTTGCTTTCTGATTAGCTGGCAAAGGCTCTCTCTGATTTCAGAATGGCGTGGTACAGGCGCCTTTTTACCATTATCAGGATTAATGTAAATGTCGTGCTTACTGCCATGTCGCCTCAAATAGCAACCTTTGTCCACAAGCTCTCTTATGAACTCGTGCCGCTTCACACTTCGATACCTATCTCTTTCGTTTCGACCGCTATCTCAGGCAGGCTTTCTTCTTCAACCATCAGGTGATAAGCATCACGAATATTTTCCTGCAGTTCCTCTATAGACTCGCCCTGACTAAAAACACCGGGGACTTCTTTTAGTCTTCCAACATACCAATCTTCATCAACCCAATATTCTAAAGTAAAATTCCTCGCCATATTCTACCCTCCCTCTCCCCATACTATACACCATATTATATATAAGATTCGGCAAGCTCGAAGTATTTCGCCGCCACTGCCTGAATCGCCGTCTTTTCCTCATCGGGGATATTTGCGTCATCCAGCATAAAGCTGCTGACCTTACCCCTGACGTATGCCCGGTAGCATTTATAGAAATCGAGGAGCCGGCGCAGGTCTTCGTCTCCACTGAGTTCCACATAGGCATCTATGAAACTATCCGACAGGTCTCTCCTGCCGTAGTTGTCCAGGTCCATCGCCAGGAAAGCAATCTCGGAAGCAGTATCGCAGTACCTGAACCTGTCGTTGAATTCGATACAGTCGTAGATATATATATCATCGGCAAAGCAGATATGCGCCGCATGAAGGTCACCATGGCAGTCCTTTATCCTGCCGTCCGAAATCCTCTCATAAAACAGGGCGACGTTTTTCTCCAGGAAATTGTTCGTATAGTCCTTTATCAGGCGGTAGCTCTTCTGGGGAATCGTATTGCTGATATATTTTACCGTCTGCATAAAATTCTCTTCCGTATTGGTGATAATCGATTCGAGGTCGCCGAAACGGCTGATTGCCTCGTTCGTAGCTGCGATTTTATGAAAATCGGCAAGTTTACCGGCGACGCCTTTCAGCATCTCTGCGGAGACCTCTCCCCGCGGTAGCAATACGTTCAGCATCCTGTCCTGGGGCAGGTGCAGCATTTTCACGGCGTATTCCTCGGTCTTACCCCTGCCGTCTAATGTGTAATTATCTTTATCCCGGTTGATGGGTATTACTCCCAGGTATGCTTCCGGGCAGAGACGCCTGTTAAGCTCAACCTCTCTCTGGCAGTAAAAATGGCGTTTTTGCAGCGTTGTGTAGTCGAGAAATCCGAGGTCTACCGGCTTCTTGGTCTTATAGACATAGTCGCCGGCGAGGAATACGAATGACATCTGGGTCTGCATCAGTTCTACCTTATCGGTAGCATCAGGATAGATAGCGGGATTCAGAAGAGCCTGCACCATTTCAGGCAATTCGGACATCAATATACCTGCCTTCGGATGAATTTACGGGAATATTATTCAATCACCGGAGTGTATCTTTTCCCGGATAATATATCAGGCGGCTTTTTCAGTTTTTCTCTTGGCTTCCAGCTTTTTCTTCTTGCGCCGGTGTTTTTGAACAGCCACTCTCTTTGATTTATTCATACACTAAATAATTTACCCTAAATTAGCGTTTTCCGCCACCCCCTGCCTGTACCACCCGGACAAATCTGTCGAACGAGCGGTCATATGTCTTCTCCACCTCGTCCGGGAAGACGCAGGCCGGAAGCTCATCGAATTTCAGGTGATAGGCAATACATTCGCAGCACTTCCCTTTCCTGGAACAGGAGGCATAGGTACAGTTGCAGTTTGCCTGGTTTGCTTCAACAGAACATTCCACTTTTATCTTTCTCCTAAAGGTATCTTTTTCTCATCGTCTCCGACAGCTCTACCAGCATCTCGAGTGCCTGCCCGGCAACTTCTTCCGTAAGCAGTGCAAAACCGTCGCTGGGAGTAATTATCCCCTGTTCTACTAATTGTTTGAATTGGACACCGTTCCGGGTAAAGGGTGCCATAGCTTCCTCCAGTCTGTCTTTCAGGCTGGCTACCGTTTCTTTCGCAAGCTGCTCGGCCTGATTGGGGACAACTCCCCAGGCAACACACCCGCCTCTGTCAAGGAACTTTTTCACTTCAGCCGGATACAGTCCGAGCGATTCAGTGTAATTATAGGCATCATAATTGATTATGTCTGCGGAGGTTTCCAGCAAAATCGACCAGTCGGTATTGCCGCAACAGTGCACCCCTTTTATTCCGCTGATACCACCGAACACCTCTTCAAACAGCTTGATTACCTTCTCTCTTGTCAGACCGATAAGTGCACTGGAGCCATAAGATTGCAAATACGGGTCGTCCACGAAGATTATGGTATTTTGAGATACACGCTTCAATACGCTTTCCATCCACGCCGCTTTCAACCTCAGCATTTTCGCCAGCGCGTCAGACAGCGTGTCATCCCAGAGCACCGCCTTACCGTCGCTATCGGCAACCGTCAGTCCCCAGGTAACCGGACTCGTTACCTGCCCCTTGGCCGCCAGTGGTGAAATACCGGTTTCAAGAAAGGCATACAGGCCGGCGGCATAGTCCTTACCGATGGCATATTTGCCGAAGTCATTTTCCAGGTAAGCAGAATATAGTTTTTCAAGGGGAGTATCGAGGTCATTAGAGTGGTCGACGTATATCTTCTCAGCTCCGGTGTCCACCACCACGCCGGGAAAGCCTTCGCTGTACTGGACGTACATATTTTCCAGGTAAGAACGCCGGGGCAACTGCGGCCAGGCAGGAATATCCTTCAGGTAGCGGACTACCTGCTGGCAGGCTTCTGCCGGGTCTTTCTGCGGCATACTGCCGATAACCGTGGGTAACAGACCGAATTTAAGGTCGGGCATAAAATTTATCCTCTGCTCTATTTGTCATTCCCAACTTGATTGGGAATCCAGAAATCATGCTTAAACGTACCAACCTGGATTCCCGCTTTCGCGGGAATGACAAAGTGAAGCGGGAATGACAGGTTATTCTATTCTACTTTATATACTTCCCTATAATCAGTTCGAGTTTTTTCTTTGTTTCAGGCGGAATCGCGTCCGGTGAGGTGACAATCGCCATTGCAACGGCATTTGCGCAGGCGCACTTTCGCTCTCCGCTTATCCGGCTCACCGCCAGTTTGATAATTTCCTTGGCGGTATCAATATTATGCCGCATCGTTTCGAGGACCATATCTATTGTCACGTCCTCGGCACTCTCCCACCAGCTGTCATAGTCCGTGGCGCAGCCGATTATAGCGTAACAAATCTCCGCCTCGCGCGCCAGCTTGGCTTCGGGCAGGGCGGTCATCCCTATAAGGTCGGCTCCCCAGGACTTATAGAGTTTGGACTCCGCCCGGGTGGAAAAAGCAGGACCCTCCATCACCACGAAGGTACCGCCGTGATGAGCGTAAGCCCCGACCTCGATAGCCGCATCATAAAGTATCTTACTCAAGTCCTTGCAGAAGGGGTCGGCAAACTGGACATGGCCTACGATGCCGTCCGTAAAGAAGCTGCTAACCCGCGTCCGGGTGCGGTCGATAAGCTGGTCGGGTATAAGCAGGTGACCAGGCTTTATCTGCTCCTTGAAGCTGCCTGCCGAGCAGACGGCGATTATATGCTCCACACCCAGCGACTTCATTGCGTAAATATTGGCGCGGGCGTTTAATTCGGAAGGAGAAATACGGTGCCCCTTGCCGTGCCGGGGGAGGAAAGCGATTCCCACCCCGCCGAGCTTGCCGACCGTTATGGCATCGCTCGGCTTGCCGAAAGGCGTATCTATATTAACTTCCTGCACATCCTCCATCCCCTCGATATTATAAAGCCCGCTTCCCCCGATTACCCCGATTTTAGCTTCAGGCATTCAAGACCTCCTATGTATATACTCTATCGGTTATATATCTTCCTTATCTCCTTCCCGTAGGGTGCCGTTATTATACCACGCTCGGTGATGATGGCGGCGATGTATTTATTCGGGGTTACGTCGAAGGCGGGGTTCTCCACGGTTGTCTCCTCGGGTGCCGTCCGCACTCCGCGGAAGCCGGTTACTTCATCAGAGCTTCTCTGCTCGATGGGGATTTCTTCGCCCGTCGCCAGTGAGACGTCGATGGTAGTGGTCGGCGCGGCGATATAGAAGGGGACGCCGTTTTCCTTGGCCAGCACCGCCACGGAATACGTGCCTATCTTGTTGGCGGTATCTCCGTTGGCGGCGATCCTGTCGGCTCCGGTGATTACGCAGTCGATTTTCCCTTTACTCATCATATAACCCGCCATATTATCTGTAATCAGGGTAACCGGGATGCCGGCCTTCTGAAGCTCCCAGGTGGTAAGCCGCGCTCCCTGGAGCAAAGGACGGGTCTCGTCCGCATACACGCTTACCTTTTTGCCCTGCTCATTCGCTTTGATAATAATGCCCAATGCAGTGCCGTAGCCGGTGGTGGCGATTGGTCCGGCGTTGCAGTGGGTGAGAATTGTGAAACCGTCCTTAATCAGTTCTGCGCCGTATTCGCTCAGCTTTTCCGTGGCTTCCGCTTCTTCGTGATTTATCTTAACCGCTTCTTCAACCAGCGCCTTTTTAATCCCATCCACATCATCCCCGTTCTCAGCCACTTTATCCATCCGCTCCACGGCCATAAACAGGTTCCTCGCCGTGGGCCTGGTGCCGGAAATCGTCCGGCTTACCCTTTGATATTCGGCAAGAAACTCATCTTTGGAAGCAGAACCGATTTTCAGGGCGCCGAGAGCAATACCATAGGCACCTGCTACCCCGATAGCCGGAGCGCCCCTCACTTTCAATTCTACGATTGCTGAAGCCACATCACGATAGTCGTCCAGCTCCAGGTAGACCTCCTCCTGAGGAAGTCTCGTTTGGTCGAGGATTTTCAGCCTGTCGCCAAGCCATTCAATCGGTTGTACTGCCATTTAGCTGCGCATACTCCTTCCGAAAAGAAAGATACCCAGACCGAAAATAACTACAGCCCAGACCGCCAGGAACAGCAGGTCACTTCCCGTGCCGGCAACACCCACTCCGCGGGTCAGCACGGCTCTCGCTGCCTCGATTGTATGAGCGTAGGGGAAGAGGTTGGCGACCGTCCTGAGATAAGAAGGAAGCATTTCTATGGAAAACCAGCAGCCGGAAAGCATCGCCAGCGGCATCGAGAACAGCCAGCACAGAGGTTCCGCCTGGTTCTCCGACTTCGAAAGCGAGCCTACGACCATACCGATACCGATGCTGCAGAGGCCGGTGATGAAAAATACCAGGAAAGCCAGCCAGATGCTGCCCACCGAGTCCATACCCAGCGCCCAGGCTCCCAGCATAAAGATGATTATCTGGGCGATGGCGATTACCACCAGGCAGAGGGTGTAACTCAGGATGAATTCCACGGGTCGCGTCGGAGTGGTCAGCAGCAGGGAGAGAAATCCTCTCTCTTTTTCACGGACCACCATCCGGGCAGCGGTGGGTAG
>CAZIYN010000025.1:0-14471 GCA_964543495.1 uncultured Dehalococcoidales bacterium
AGATAGTCTGTACCGCCACTTCCATTTCGGCATCCTGACCTATCGGGTGTCCCGTATTCTGGTTCCGGTCCCACCGCGGGAAATTGCTGCTGCAAATCTCAATGCGAATCCTGTGCCCGGTTTTAAAAACGTTGCTTGTCGCTTTCATGTCTATAGAATACTGGTAAACCTCACCCGGACCGATAAGCTCTGCATTTGATAAGCCTTCGCGGTAACGGGCTCTGATAACACCCTCGGCCAGGTTATACGCCCTGCCATCAGGCCATACATCGACCAGTTTACCAACAAAGTCGGTATCAACCGCTGAAGATGACGTCCAGAGCTTCAATTCTATAGGACCGGTTACCTCTAAATCGGCTTCCAGAGGTGCCGAGGTATAGATAAGCATGTCCGTTCTTTTTTCTATTTCCTGCAGGTCCTGCGCGTCCAGTACGTTGCCGGCAGTACTGATGATTCCTCCGGTGGACGGCACAGGGTTTCTTGGGTCGTACAGATATATATCGGTCTCCTCATCGTCCGGTAAGTTGGTACTTAGCATTCCGTCACCATTGGAGCCGTTCGCACGACCATTGCTGTGGAAATAGTATTCGGTATATTCTGTTCTGCCCAGAGGCCACTCATTTTCATCCCGCCATACATTATCACCCATGACGAAGATGCGTACCGGCGGCTCGTCCGTAATATCGTTTTCCGCACCCTTGAGCCAGCGGTCGAACCATCTCATATGTATTCCGGTTACGTCGATGGAAATCCCGGCTGCCATCATACCGAAATCCAGGGTCCCAATCAGGCTGGGCAGGTCTGTCCCATGGAACCAGGGACCGATGAGCACCTTCTGGTTATTCATTGCCAGTTCGGTGCCTCCCTTTTCTCTCATCTGCCGGTAGTTATCAAGGACACCGCCTGTTAGGAAATCGTACCATCCGCTCATATGAAAAACCGGTACCGATACCTTTTCATAGAGAAACGGACTGCAGCAGGATTCCTGCCAGTAATCATCATCGTCAATATGCGTCAGCCAGTCGGTATAGAACGGTACCATATCGATACCTTCTACATGAGTGGCGGGATTGTCTTTAAGGGGTAAAAAGCGGCACAGCTCCTCTATGTTGTCCAACATTTGAAAGAGATAATCCCGCAACGGTAAAGCTTTATCCGGTGGCATTCCGCTTCTGACCATCTCATTTGCATGCATCATTAAGCTCCAGCCTACATTCATCTGCAGGTTAAAAACGCCGCTCTTCCATGGAGTTGCATAGGGGGGATGGTCTGCGATTGCCGCCGGACAAATTGCCTTCAGGTGAGGTGGCTGTGCCATGGCTGCCACCCATTGAGTGAATGCGAGGTATGAAAGACCGTACATACCCACATTTCCGTCGCACCAGGGTTGAGAAGATATCCATTCAACGGTATCATAGCCATCCGCGGATTCCGTTGAGTGGAAGGGATAAAAGGTACCTTCGGAAGCACCGGTGCCGCGGCAGTCCTGTATCATAACGGCGTAGCCTGCCCTGGCAAACCGCTGGGGGTCCAGATAACTACCCTTCCTGAGAAACATAGCACTTTTATTGTAGGGAGTGCGAGTCAGGATAGCAGGGCATTTAACTTTACTATCCGGCCTGTATATATCGGCATACAATATGGTTTCGTCCCTCATTTTCGCCGGGACGTTAATTTCCAGTTTTATGGATTCCGTTTTTAACGTGTTTTTCTCTCCTTGTCACCTGCCGGAGGAAATTTTTAAACTATATTTTCTTCCCTGAGTCTGGTTATTTTCTCTTTCTCGTATCCGAGCATCGTGGAGAGTATTTCCTCGGTATGCTGACCCAGTTCAGGAGGTACTTTATCCGTATCTATCATTCCCGGAGTCCCCACAAGTTTCGGAGCTATACCCCGAATTCCACCGATTTTCCCTACATCCGGGTCATCAACTTCTACAAGGATATCTCTGGCGAGAACCTGGGGATGGGTGGCAAGCTGTTTTCGGGTAGTAACGGCAGTAGCCGGAATGCGGAGGTCTTTAAGTTCCTTAAGAGCCTCCTCCAGAGTTTTGGTAGCTGCCCAGGTGCTATTCCAGCTTTCGACTTCGTCTCTGCGTTCAATATTTCTTTTATTGGGGTCCCATTTTTCAGGAATTATTTCCTCTTTACCTATTAGCTTTAACAGGGTTTCCCACTGGTCATCCGTCTGAGTGGTAAAGACCACGTACTCACCATCCTTGGTCTTATGAGCATCAAGGATTGCCGCAGGGTACCTGTTTCCGTAACGTTCTACGATTTCTCTTTCGCCAAATCCGATTTCGTTGACCGTCCAGTGACACATGGCATCGAGCATACCGGCATCAATCATCTGTCCTTTACCGGTCAACTGCTTGTTATATAAGGCGATAAGTATCCCGACCACGGCATACACCCCTCCGCAGTAGTCGGCTATACTGGGGCCGACCTTTACCGGCGGGCCGTCCGGGAATCCGGTCATACTTTGTATACCCGAATCAGCCTGAATGATCGAATCATACGCAAGCTTATCGCGGTAAGGTCCGGTCGAACCGTAACCGGTCATAGCACAATATATAATTCCCGGGTTGGCTTTACTCAGGGCGTCATAACCTAGGCCGAGTCTATCCATCGTCCCGGGACTGAAATTCTGTATCACAACATCCGATTTCTTTACCAGGTCCAGAAAAACCTCTTTACCCTCCTGCTCCTTCAGGTTAATACCGACCGATCTCCGGTTACGCTGCAGGCTCCATCCTCTGCGCCGACTATCTTCCAGAGATTGACCGGGGCGCTGGCGCTGTCGATAAAAACCTCCCATTGGAGGTTCTACCATGATTACATCGGCGCCAAAATCAGACAGTAAAGTGGCGGCAAACGGTCCTGCCAGGACCTGGGTCATATCCAGTACCACCACACCATCGAGTGCTTTTGATTTTGCCACTTCTTATTTCCTCCGTTCTATTTAATTAAAGATATCTTACAGTGGAGGGTAAGGGGGTAATGTCATCAGTGATTGCCAGTTCTCCAGTTTCCTCGAAGGCAGTATTACTATCGCCGAGCCGTTAGGGATAACCTTGTCGCCGTTATGGTCTTCCAGCTCAACCTTTAACTCCACCCTGTACTCGCCGTTCTCTACGGATTTTCCGACCACCTCGCCTGTGCAAAGAGCCAGTGAGTCCCTGTAGAGAGAGCGGCGAACCTGGAAGGACAACTTTTTCAGGAATCCGACATCGCCCATCCAGTTTGTTAACATGCTACTCACCCAGCAGCCGAGCTGAACCGCCAGTGCGTTGGCACGCGGCGAGCCCGACCTTTTTGCACCTGAATCGGTCATATGCAATCCGCCGAACTCCGGCAGGCCGCTTTCCGGGTCAGCCATCATTTTCCACATATCCTTGTTGCCCAATCCGCGCCGCCCCATAGTGAAGCGCCAGCTGGCACCGCTGCCGGTTCCTACCATCCACGCTACAGTCTCCATCATATCGAAAACATGATGTGTGGACGGAATCCTGTCACCGACATTTACATCTTCCCAGAACCTGGGTTCGGCACCGCGAATCTCCTCTCCTTGCATGAGGTTATACCATTCCTCTACCTCTTCAAACGAGAAACGACGGATTTTAGGCTCGACAAGCTTGGTTTCCCTGGCGGGGGTGGTAAGTATAGACATAACGGTTGCACCGACAACAGCCACGACCTCGTCATTCTGGTTCGTGTAAATCTTGTCAGTGGTAGTCAGAAACTGTACTCCTGTATTTTCCCTGGTCAAGTCGACAGCCTTGACAGGGACCTCAACCACCTTGAATCTGTCACCCAATCGTGTGTGCCCGAACCATTCTATGCTGGCACCGGCATAGAAACCCGCGAGTTGAAAATCAAAGGTCATACCGGTAACACCTTGAACGTTAAACGAGCTGATAGCATTTAAATAGGTCGGCGGGGCAATGATTTCACCATATATCGTATTTTTTGCGTAGTCCTTGCTGCGATACAGGGGATTCACATCGCCTATACCGTCGCAGTACGTCTTTATGGACTCTTCGGTAACCGTTGTACGGCTCAGTTTGCGCCAGAAATCATCCGTATCGAGGGAATAATACAACGGCTTCCCCACATCCATCTTCTTCTCGAACTCAGCCTTGATTTTATCCCTGATACTTTTATCAGTCTTGGCTTTGGCAATTTCCTCTGCGCCCCATGTCTCTCCCATTTCCAATCACCTCCTCTTACTGTCTATTGCTGTAAATCCGGCATATTTTATTGAAAATTTTACGCACAGCTATAAGACCAGCAGTAATCTCAATGCGCGATTACTGCTCGCATCAGAATATTCAAAAACCGGTTGCTGACTGCTCCGATACTTTCGGAGCAGTCAGCAGGAAATCAAATTTGCCTTATTTAATACAATAAGGTCTATTTATCTGTTACCCGTCTATTCTCCCTCGTCCAGCCAGACACGGGCATATACATTAGCCGCATCCTGGAAGTAGAGTGCTCTCTGACCGGCATAACTCTTCACCCATGGATTCCATATGGTGAAATCATAGCCGTTCACCGGGGCAACACCCATGTAGCAATTCCTCAGGTAGTAGTAGTCCAGCTCACGGTAGAGTGCGCGGCGTTCCTTTTTATCGAAAATTTTAAGTGCATCCTCAAGCGTTTTGTCGACGTAAGGGTCGTTGATGCGGTTTCTGTTCCACGGCGCGTCGCTCTTAATCCACACCGAGTAGAAGTGCTCGGGGTAGTTGACACCCATACCATCACCGTATATCTGAGGATAGCCGAAACCGTATCTCTCCGAGCGGTTGGTAGCGCTGTCCATCAGTTTTATCTCTACATCGATTCCAACTTCAGCCATATAGGAGACGATAAGCGCATTCTTCTCGTGGAGTTCGCTTCCTGCCGGGGCATAGTAGTCCAGTTTGGTCTGGAATCCGTTGGGATAACCAGCTTCGGTAAGGAGTTCCTTGGCTCCCTCGGGATTATAGGTGTATATTTCCTTGATGTCGTCAGGAAGAGATTCGAACGGCATATAGACTTCCGTGTATATCGGAGGATACGGCTCATTCCATAGAATACCTTCACCCTCGTAGAAGTCGTCCAGTATCTCCTGGCGGTTCACGGCCATATTCATCGCCTTACGGACGCGCAGGTCGTTAAATGGCTCGACATCCTGTCGCAGGCTCCAGTAAGAGTTACCGGTGCAGAACTTTGCCACTCCGGTCTCGGGATTCGTCGACAGCAGGTCCTTTAGGTGATGCCTCGTCATTCCCGAACGCATAAGTATGTCTATCTGGCCGGTCCTGAATGCTGCCAGCTGGGTAGCCACATCGGTCAGGAACAGCTCCTTAACACTATCCACATAAGGTATCTGGTTACCGGGGTTCCTAACATCGGTATTCCAGTAATCGGGATTCTTTTTATAAGTAGCTGAACTGCCGGGTGTCAGGTCTGTCCTGATGAACGGACCGGTTCCGACATTAACTTTCCAGTCCAGGTAATTTCCGTATTTCTCCAGGACTTCAGGATTATGAATCGCGCAATAAGCACCGGCGCCTATCTGCATCGTAAGGTAGATATCCGGCTCCACGGATTTAGCTTCGACAGTATATTTGTCGAGAGCTTTTACAGACTCGATATTTGCGAACCTGGCTTCCTGCTTGGGCGCGTGCATTATATAGTCGAAGTATTTTTCCACGTCGTAGGCATCGAACTCTCTATTACCAACGAGAGCCTTGGCTTCCTCTGAACCGGCGTTCCACTTGACACCCTTCCTGATGTGGAAGCGTACCGTCTGCTCGCCGATGAGTTCGAAGCTCTCAGCCAGGTTGCCTACCAGCCAGGTCTCGGGGTCGGTAACCGAGTCCATCTCGACGCCGTAGAACCCGCATTTCGCGGTGGGCCACTCCCAGTGACCGATAAGCATAGGTTCGTTCATGAAGCTTATCTGGTTCATCGTTTGAGTGACCGCGTCGGCCGGGTCATCGCTGGCGTAATCACGGGCAATCACCGTTAGTGTACTCCCGTATTTGACACCTCCTCCTTTCATCTCAGCTTCCTCTTCCACCTCACCACCGCCACAGGAGGCAGCCAGCATGGATACTACGATCAGACAACTAAAAATCAACCATGTCAACTTAACCTTCATTACTTCCTCCTCTTGTATCGTTACTCGGGGATAGATATCCAGTAACTTCTTTCATTTTGTTCTCGATATATTCCTCCTTTCGATGCCGGACTGCTATTTACTGTGCAACATCTATCGTTATTTATATATAGAATTACGTGTTTTCATCTTTTTTAGTATTATCCGCCACCGTGTCCAGGACCTTTTCCTTTTTCTTCATAACACCCTCATAACGTCCCAGACCGCCCCTGAGCCTGGGATCGAGTATATCCCTGACGGCATCTCCGAACATATTTATACCGTAGATGGCAATACTAAGAGCCAGCCCGGGCCAGATAGCTATCCAGGGAGCGAAATACATATAGTTGCGCCCTTCTCCGCTGAGCATCGACCCCCAGCTCGGCATTGGCGGCGGGATACCGAATCCAAGGAAACTCAGAATAGATTCCATTAATATCATCTGCCCCATCGATAGTGTGAGCATAATGATAATGGGCGCCATAATATTGGGAAGAACATGGCGGATAAGTATTCGCCACCATTGGGCGCCTATAGCTGTTGCCGCCTCAAAATATACGTTCTCCTTGATGCCGATAACGGCGCTTCTAACTACCCTTGACTGGCGAATGCCGTTCTGAACACCCATAACTATGATAACCTGTGTCATACCCTGCCCGAGGACCGCCATAACCGCCAGCAGGAAGAACAGCGGCGGGAAGCACATAAATGCATCGACGAAGCGTTGAACGAAGGTATCGTATTTTCCGCCGAAAAATCCCGAAATACCGCCTATAACAGTTGCCAGTGTGCTGGCAAAGACGGACCCGCATATTCCCACTACCATAGAGATACGCGCTCCGTAGACAATCCGGCTTAAAAGGTCGCGCCCGATTCCGTCGGTACCGAGGAAGTATATACCTCCTGGCGGCAGCAGGGCATCCTTGGGGTGGACCTCGGCATACGGGAAAGGAGCCAGCACATTGGCTAAAATACCGGTGAGTAGAAGCAGGATAACAATAATCCCGCCTATGACACCCAGAGGCTTTTCCTTGATAAGCCTGGAAAAAATATCAACCAGTAATGAACGATGTTTCCGAACCTGGTCTACCGTGATTGGAGCAGTTGCTAGCTCTTCTGTCATCTTATCATTTCTTCCTAACTGTAATGGACTCTCGGGTCCAGATAGGCATAGGTTATGTCTACTACCAGATTGACAAACAATACGGCAGTCGCCATAACCATGTTAATTCCCGATAGCACCAGGTAGTCTCTGTTATTAATAACCTTGATAATCAGCCCTCCCACTCCGGGCAGTGCAAAAATACTCTCCATAATGGCTGAACCGCCGATTAATAACGGCAGTTGCATACCGACTATAGTTACCACCGGAATCATGGCATTTTTCATTGCGTGTCTGAAAATAACCACCCTCTCACTCAGACCTTTGGACCAGGCGGTGCGGATATAGTCCTGCCTGAGTACTTCCAGCATCATGGTACGGGTCATTCTCATGGTAACGCCGGAAAGATTCATTCCCAGGATGATTGAAGGGACAATAAACTGTTTAATATTCTCTGCCGGATTTTCAAAGAAACTTACATATTCCACCGAAGGCGCCCATCCGAGATACTTGGCGGGGAAAATTACCGCCATAGTACCCAGCCAGAAACTGGGGACCGCGATACAGAAAATAGCAAAACTTCGCCCGATATAATCACCCCAGGTATCCTGACGTATCGCCGAATATATACCAATCGGTAAAGCAATAATCTGTCCGATTATCAAAGCGAATAGACCGAGTTCGAAAGATACCGGCATCCTGGTAAACACCTCATAAGTTACCGGTTTTCCCGTCCACAAAGATTTGCCCAGATTACCCTGAATAACCCCGCTGAAACCAACATCGGGTGTCGGTAAAACTCCTAACCATCTCCCGTATTGGATGTGAATAGGAACATCGAGCCCGAGTTCGTGCCTTATCGCATCGACATCCATAGCCAGGGTAAACTCGTACTCTGTCGCCATTATTTCCACCACATCACCCGGAATGAGACGGATAATACTGAACACAATTATGGTAACCAGTAATAAAGTTGGAATTACTAATACCAGGCGTCTGATGATGTAAGCTCGCATTTACTTTTTAATTCCGCTATCCTTAAAATAAAAAAGTATCAGGATTTTCTATATTGAAAACCTGAAAACCGACGAATTTTGATACCTTATCACACGACAAAAGGTTCGTTAACGAACGTTCGTTGCCGAATGTTATAATATTTTCATTTAATTGTCAATACTGAATTTTCCCCGGGTAGTGTATTGCTTAAGTAAATTGGGTCAGATAAATTCAGTATCCAATCAATACATCCACGGGCATTACTTTACCACACGAGCTACTCCAGAACACCCGCTTCTTTCAGTTCATTAATCTCACTATCTACCATTCCCAGCTTTTCTTTCAGGACGTAATCGGTATGCTCGCCGAGAAGGGGAGCCCGGTTTACTTCACAGGACACCTTTGAAAACATTGTGACATCCCTGGGGGCAGTCATTTCTCCCGTCACGGGATGGTCCATCTTGTAGTAAAAATCACGGTGTTTGAGCTGAGGGTCTTTTTCCTGTAAGTCTTCGGCGTTCTGTACTACCCCTGCCGGTACACCGTTTTTCTGCATCCGGGTCATAACGTCCTCGGCGGTATGATTCATCGTCCATTCCTCAACAAGCCTGTCGAGTTCGTCCTCGTTTTCCTTTCTTGCCAGCCGCGTACTGAATCTGGCATCTTTAGTCCACGCGGGATTATCGATAACATTACAGAAGCTCTGCCACTCCTCGTCTGTAAACACCGCGATAGCACACCATCTGTCATCACCCTGGCACAGGTATGCACCGTGGGGAGCGGCGTTCGGATAGCGGTTTCCCATCCTGTCAGCTACCCGTTTATTTACGAAATAGTCCAGGACGAGAGGTGCCATAAAGTGTACCCCGTTTTCATACTGGGCAAAATCCAGGAACTGTCCTTTACCCGTACGGCGCCGGTAATCAAGGGCGGCAAGCAGAGCGAAGGTATTGAAACGAGGAGCAACGAAATCTGTGTAAGGTCCGGCAGGACCGACCGGCTCACGGTCAGGCCAGCCAGCGATATGGCGGAAACCAGAGAGTGCTGTCAATGTACCTCCGTCACCCATACTTTTAGAATAGGGGCCGGTTTGTCCCATCATACAGGAACTTAACACAATAATATCGGGCTTCACCTTTTTCAACTCTTCGTAACCCAGCCCTATCCTCTGCATCGAACCACCTCTCATATTGTCGGCAACGATATCTGCCCAGGCGACGATTTTCTTGGCAACCTCTATTCCTTTGGGCTTGGAAAGGTTGATTGTACAGCTGAGTTTATTGGTAGCCCACTGATTAAAAGCAGCACTGGCATTGTAATCAGGCAGCCAGCGCATACCTGTAAGACGGGTAACACTCTCTATCTGGATAACCTCGGCACCGTAATCGGCGAAAGTCTTCATTGTCATCGGACCCACGGCAGCCCAGGTGAAATCGGCTATTTTTATTCCTTCAAGTAACTTTTTCTGCATTTTCAACTCCATTTCTTCTGCCGGTTACGGCTATATCACATTATTTTGTTTCAGGATGACGAGTTCTTCCCTGGACATACCGAGTTCCTGCTCGTAGATTTCGTAGTTGTGTTCACCGATAAGCGGAGCACGCCGTCGTATTCTGGGTGGAGTCTCAGAAGCATTAACGAAGGCACCGGGATAGGTAATGGTGGTTCCCAGTTCAGGGTGCTCCACGTTTACCCAGAAGTTGCGGGCTTCGAGCTGTTTGTCGGTGGTGATATCGGTGGTAGTATTTACAGGGTAGAGCGGTGCATTATGCCTTACCCCGCCTTCCATCAGTTCGGCTTTGGTGTGTGTCATGAAAAACCTGGCTGTTGGCTCCTCTATGCGTTTGATTGTATCTGCGTCAAGTCCGCCGCGTATGTTGGTATTGACCCAGTCGAACGATTTCAGGAAAGAGACATCAATTCCTTCCTCCTCCATAAACTCAATGAGAGGTTGGTTGTAACGCATTGCCGTGGGGCCGCCCCAGTAACCGAAGATGACATAGCCGTCTTTGCACTGCCACTGTCTTCTTATGCCGCCACCTCCTGCTCCTCCCATACCGGCTCGTGTAGCGATTGTCTTTTCGGAATCCCAGGGTATGGTTGTCGACAGATGGGAAGTCCGGGTAACATTTTC
The DNA here is from genome assembly GCA_964543495.1 of uncultured Dehalococcoidales bacterium. Classification (GTDB taxonomy): domain Bacteria; phylum Chloroflexota; class Dehalococcoidia; order Dehalococcoidales; family UBA2162; genus CAYVOV01. The sequence continues at coordinate 10,377 of CAZIYN010000025.1, forward strand.
CTGGATGGAGATATCCACCTGCTGCCCTTCTCCGGTCATATTCCGGTAGTAGAGGGCTGCCATCGCTCCTATGGCGCCTTCCCCCCCGGCGTGGAGATAGGCATGGGAGTGATGGCTTACCCGGATGGGAGGTCGGTCGGCATCACCGCTGATATACATCTCTCCACCCATCGCCCAGGCTACAATATCCGGAGCTTTATAATCCTTATAAGGACCGGTCTGCCCGAAAGGGGTAATGGATACCATAATTATGCCCGGGTTTATTTTCTCCAGTTCTTTGTATCCCAACTCCAGCTTGTCCAGATATCCCGGTGAGAAGGACTCAATAACGAAATCGGCACTCGTTACAAGCTTTTTAAAAATTTCTTTTCCGTCTTCTGTCTGAATGTTAAGGGTGATTCCTCTCTTGCTGGTATTGAAAGCAAACCAGAAAAGACTTTTCTCCGGGTCGGGTTCGTCATGATAAAAAGGCCCGATGTTGCGAGTAGGGTCGCCGCCCGGTCTTTCAATCTTGATAACGTCGGCCCCGGCGTCTCCCATCATCTTGCCACATAGAAGGCCCTTCTCATCGGTCAGGTCCAAAACACGATAGGGACTAAGTAAACCTTCGGTTTCCTGTTTCACCATTGTTTTTCATCCTTGCTTAATTTATTTTGATACTAACAATTATATCGAAAATAATACTGCGCCTATATAAAAATTACGGCTTACTGTCTTTGGTCGGGTCATCCAGCTTGCCCGGCCCGAACGAGGAGTAATCAAGGTCATAAAACTGCCGGCAGACGGCAAAATAGCCTAGGTGGCTGCCGCCCATAACCAGTTTGGCTACGGGTGCGTCGCGGTAATATTTTTCATAATGGTTTGCCCGGACGTAACCGTAGCACCCCATGATTTCCATCCCTTTCAGAATCAGGTTCGCTGCTGTCCTGGTTATCATGGAATGAACCGCATGTGCTTTGGCTACCATGCTGGTGGTTGTCCAGTCCCCGTAAATCTCCGGGTGGTCAAACTGGTGGGCAAGTTCCAGGTAGGCCGACCTCGCTACCGTAACGAACGAGGCTATTTCCCCGAGTATCATCGCTGCGTCCAGGTGTTGATTAATCAGTCTGCCGCCGGCAACTCTCTGCCCTGTGTAATCCAGCAGTACGTCTAGAGCGCCCTGGAGAATGCCTGTCATGTGCCCGGAATTGAGCGGGAAAGGGGCCGCCGAAGCTGTTTCAAAGAGTTGCCATGCCACGGGTCCTGCCAGCCCCCATTCTTTGGGCACGCGGACGTCATCGAAAAAGGTCGAATTATTCCTGTCTGCCTGCATGCCGCATTTGACTTCCGGCTTGCCGTGAGAGACCCCGGGCCAGGGCTCCGGCACGTAAATCAGGGCAAAGGCATCTTTACCCAGTCGCGGGTCCATGTTGCATATCACACAATTAAGGTCGGCTACGCCGGAATTAGACGCCCAGAACTTGTTGCCGTTGATGACCCATTCGTCACCCTCGAGTTTCGCCCTCACTCTGACGGTTTTTCCTTCGTTCGTCAGGTTTTCGATATCGGCGGCAGACTCCGGCTCGCTCATGTTAAAGCAGGCGACACGGAGCTCGTTCCCAACGAACATTGGAGAAAATTCATCGAGAACCGCTTTACCCCAGGCTTTTGCCTCGGGAGATGGTTCCGTGAGATATGCCAGAGTGGCCGGCGTCCAGCCCCAATCGGTAACGGCACTATGCATACTGATTCCGTAATCGCCGCGCCCTATCTGCTCCTGCTTCAGTGCTCCGGTAACTATCGAGAGTAGTTCATTTCCTCCGTACTCTTTCGGTATCATGTTTTTCTGACAGCCGAGGTCTACCTGAAGTTTTTTTAGGATGGGATTGACGATTTCCTCATGCGTCAAGTCATCATCGATTTTATCGCGGACAGGCATAATTTCCCTATCGGTAAAATCCGCCATCGTTTTTTGTATCATACGTTGCTCTTCGTCAACGAAGCATTCTGGATACTGTAATTTGTACCATTGACTGGTCTGATCAAGCATTGTATCCTCCTTTAAATATTCGGTAATACTAAAGCCTGATAATTACATTACTCATCTTCTCCCGATTAATATAATTCTTCTCCTGCCAGGATATGAAAGTTTGAAACCATTGACTGCCATTTTTTCATAAACTCCTGGAATTCCTGTGATGGAGCGTCTTTCTCGTAGAATTCATCCAGACTATTCAGGTGTAAAATACCCACATATTTATAAGGAATTTCTCCGGAAGTAGACCCGGTAATCTTTACCAGTTCGAATTTTTTAGCGGATGGAAGGCTGTCCAGGAAAGGTCCTTTTTCTTCGGTTACGTATTCCAGGTATTCTTCACCGGTTACATGTTCAGCGAGATTGTAAAGAATAATTTCCTTTGCCATTTTAGTCACTCCTATTTCTAAAGGTTCGTTCACGAACAATTCGGAGTGTAACTTTTACCGATGAATTTGTCAACATATGGGAAGAACAGATTTAAAAGGTAAATCTGAAAAATGAAGGTAAGACTCGTATAGTTTTACCTGTGATGAAGCCTTCGTCTGGCTATTGTAAATAATATTGAGTATCTGTATCGCAATAATTTGAGGATAATAGAAATTTATTGCCGAAAATGCAGTGAGGTTTAAAATTCGTCAGGGTCGGATGGCGGATATAAAATTGCTTTTTTCAATTCCAAATCTCCTATGACTTTTTCTCTAATCTTAGCTAATATCCGCCACAACTGAGTTTTCTCTTCTTCAGTCAATATTTCGAATGCCGAGTCAATCGTATCGCGGTTAAGTGAATCCTTGAAAACCTTTTCCCCTTTTTCGGTCAGCTCTATACGGATGGCATTCTTCCTTTCAAGGTCTCTGTGTCTTATAAGAATTCCGTCTCTTTCCATTCTTGAAAGCTGTTCCGATATGGTATTACGTTCAAAATTTGTCTCATTTACTATTGCTGCCTGTGTTGCATTTTTCCCCATCCGTGTAGCCATTTCTACAACTGCCGCGCATCTTCCCCATATACCATACGCATCGAATTCCCGGGACCTGGACTTATTAATCAACTGGTGAACACGACTGTACATCAGCCATAATCCAAAATTAAAACTATTATATTTATCCATGTTTATATACCTTCTTATCTAGTATTCTGGATATAATCTACTCTTTTTACGATTGAAAACTTTATTCTTAACAAAATCTCTTAAATAAGTATTGACATTTTGCTTAAAATATTATAACATTCGTGCACGAACGTTCGCCAACGAACATTAATTATATAAACCGGGGTAATTATACCCCAATATTATTGCATTAACAACATAATATGTCATACCGATATGGGTCTGAGGCTAGCCCCGTTGCAATAAAGTGGATGACGAGGTGTCTTTCCCAGCCTTGTAGTATGCCCGTTCTTCTTCCGGGTATATTCATCTCATTTTAACCTAACGGGGCTAGCTGAGTAAAGGGGAAAGATTATAACTAATTATTTACCATACATAACGATAAAAATCAATATTTAAAACAGATAAGGAAAGATTGATTTGAGCGCGTATATTATCCGGCGGCTTTTACTGATTATTCCAACACTATTTCTCGTCACCATTATCGTATTCATAACCGCTAGGCTTATCCCGGGCGATGTAATCGACCTGATGATAGCCGACCAGAGAGAAGTCCAGAACCTGTGGGACCGTGCAGAACTGGAGCATGAGCTGGGTCTCGACACACCGGTACATATACAATACGTACGCTGGATAGGGGGCATATTCCGCGGTGATATGGGTGAGTCACTATGGACGGATATATCGGTAATGGAAGAAGTGTCCTCCAGACTGCCGGTGTCTGCAGAACTGGGATTACTGGCTCTAATACTGGGACAGCTAATAGCATTGCCTGTCGGAATATACTCGGCGATACGCCAGGACTCTCCTGGTGATTACTTCGGGCGAAGCCTGGCCATAATGTGTATCGCTGTTCCCAGTTTCTGGATAGGGACGATGGTAATGGTATTCCCTGCTCTCTGGTGGAACTGGTCACCGCCTATGCGTTATATCCCGTTTTCTGCTGACCCAATGGGTAATATCGGGC
>CAZIYN010000026.1:0-12377 GCA_964543495.1 uncultured Dehalococcoidales bacterium
ATGTGGTCGAATTGTGGTTTTTCCATCGAGGCTAAATGGTTGGTTGTCAACCACGTGTAAATCCTCTGGAATCGAGGCTAATTCCACCTGGTGGGGGGTCACCCCTCCCATATTATTTCCAGTTGATGGAGGGATCATCTAGTTTTATATCTAGCATCTTTAAGCGTTAGTCCGTTTTCTTTCAGCACACCAAATATATATGATGGACTACAACCAAGTTCTTTAGCTACCGTAGCAACGCTATGATGTGCCTGTAAGAACTCACAAACGTTTTTGAGCGGGATATTCAGCGGTTTCCGTCCCAAACCACTAACCACTACTTCTGTACCGCAATGAGGGCATTCTACTTTCATCTTTCTTGTTCTTCGATGTCAGGCAATTAATCGAGATATTTAGACAGGTTGGAACTCTCACTTTATCTCTTCAGATATAACTCCGGCACCTCTACCTCTCCATTGATTTACATGCTATAATCAGACATTCTCTTATCCATATTTATATGGGTTGGGGGAAGAAGCCAGAGGACCGACCGCAAAATCACCTCCTCTTATTTACCGGCTTTCTTCCCCCATGTATTCATCGAGAGTAGGTCGTCGTGGCCGTCCACCTTTTTTGCCAAATTCACTCAATAAATCCCGATAAAGCCTGGCTGTTTGTTTCCCACCTTTCTTACCAATCTTCTGGAAAAATTCACGGCCATGCCGTTCAAGAGTGCTTCTACCACCCTTCGCTCCGGCTTGTTTAACAGTCAATTCATCGTTTTCATTCCGGTCTTTGTTCATCTTTATCTCTTCTGCTCATGCAGTCTCAATTCAATGTCCTGTATAACGAGTTTCAGACTCTTCGCGGCATCAACTAAAGCTGTTCCGGGTTTTATTAAAGTGAAGGTAAAGGCATTTGGTATTCCTTCGATCTCGCCGATGAATCCCTCTTGCCTAATTACTTTGGGAAAGTAGGTAACACCCGTTCTCTCATCAACTTTTATTCTGAACTTGGTCATTTCTTTAAAAGCTCTTTGTTTTTTAAAGAAATTCTACGCGAACGAAACAGACCCAAAACGTTCGCTTGATATTCATGGTGAACTAGCATCGATAAATTTAGGTGAGGAAAACCTTCGAATTAGAAACAGGATATAAATGAAACACCTCCTGGTTTACGTCTGCCAGGAGGTGTTTTGTTATCACTGACTTGTTTTATAATTAAGTTGAGTTGTTTTCGGTCAAGGCACCGCTGAAGAAATCAGTAACAAACTTGAGTATTTCAATATATGGAAGATCCTCAATGGCGCGTTTCGTCCTCATCCGTAGTGCGTCAGGGAAGTCGATTTCATCGAATGGGAATAGGTTCTGGTATGCGACTCGCACTTGTTCCCAGTTAGCATCCTCTTTAGTCAGGTCGAAAGCGAGTCGAACGCCGGCATGAATCGTTCTATTGAAAACACGACCTGATAAGGTTTCTTCAGGTAAGGGTAGGACAGCGTTGATAAATCTTGAGAATTGACGTCTCGAAGGATCCTCTTCCTTAGTTATTGGATTTAATTGCCAGGACTCCGGAGGTCGTAGACTAGGACAAAGCAAATACAGTATCATATCGGAGCTATTATCAATACCGAGAAAGGTCGATAATCGGGCAGCTATAAGTTTTGCACCTAATAGCCAATCAACAAACTGTGCGCGCTGTGGCTCGGGCATCGTGTATTTAGCTATAAGGGTGGCGTGTTCACCGAATACCGGACGGAGGAACTTGACGCGTTCCTCTTCACTTTCCATAGCAAGAAATTTCCTCTGGAAAACCTCAAGTGACCAGCAGTAGTTACACCAGACGGCGAGGAAAGCTGAAAATGTGAACGTTACCGTTTGCTCGGGGGAAAAACCTTTCTCAGGTAGTGTCAATGTTTTACGGGCTAGAGATACCATCTCCTGAAACTCAGCCGAGGTAAAACGTTCTTCTATTTGTTGTTTTAGTCTATTCGATTCGTAGTCACTTACTTGTGGTCGTCTTGGCACAATTTCTGACTCGGTACCTGGACTTCTACTCGGTTCTGGAACCGTTTCCGGGATTTCGTCGGTTTGTAGCTCTTTCTCATTCCGTAAAATTGAGAATACCAGGTGAATATCGTCTTTATTGTATTGTGGAGCAAAACGGAAAAATCCATGCTTCGTCCAGCGTCCTATATCCTCTTCCGAAGGATACGAAAAACCGCTTTCTTCGGGACTTATATGCTCCCGGCAATAGCTTGCAAACTCCGATTTATTCACTATATCACCTCCCAGGTCATCAGATTGATTTTGAAAGGCTAACCCAAACCAAGTCCTTCTACAGGACTTGCGCCATTCCTGTGTGCCTCAATCGCCTCTTCCTGCTTCAATCCCTGAGTATATCGTCTACTCATCGTCAGGTCTTCATGCCTTAAGAACAACTGGAGTAGAAATGAATCCCTTGCTCCGCGCAGGTATTGTAAAGCACTTGTATGCCGAAGACGGTGTACACCTCCAGGGCTATTCACTCCTGCCCTTTGTTTTAGTCGCGTGAACCATGAACCAAGTCCATCTCTAGTAAATTGCATTCCTTCTTCTGTAATCCAGAGAGCGTCACATTTTTCGCGTTTCTTCCTCTCCAACAGATAGAGCCAGATAGCCTTCGCAGTTTTGGCTGAAAACGGACACATCCCTATTTTACTCCCTTTACCAAGTACTCGTACGAGTTTTTGTTCAAGATCAAGGTCTGAAAGTGTTAAGTTCACCAGCTCGCTTAACCGCAATCCGGAGTCCAGAAACAATAGAATCATCGCTTTATTGCGTAAGCCAGCAAAACTAGCTCCGTTTTTTATATCGAGTTCACAGATAGAGAGAAATCTCTTGAGTTCATCGATGCTATAGGGCTGAATCTGTGGCGGTGGCGGAGCTTTGAAGTGGATGTCCCTAACCGGGTTTTCTTGCAGGAGTCCTTCCTGAATACCCCAATTGAACAATCGTTTCATTGCTTTATAGTAAGGCCAAGCCATTGATGGTTTTGATTTGACGATTCGGTGAGAGCCTTTACCCGGGCTGTATTCATAAGTTCTCGAACCGATCCAGGAAAGGAATTGTCTGAAGTATCTGGCATCCAACTGGCTAATACTGGTAGGCCAACCTTGATCTCTTGAGAAATTGATGAGATGACGGAGAAGTTTGGAATAATAACCATGTGTGCGGGGAGCGCGCCCTTCAGCTTGGAGGGAAAACAGGAATCCCTCTACTAAATCTTGTAGACCAATACCTTTATCACTGTGTTTCACCTTGCATTGCGGTCGGTCCTAATTTTATATTTTTCAACCGAGTCAGTCGGTCGCTGTTAGCCTCGTTCCAGCTTTGAGGTTTCGACCTAGTCAGTCGGTTGCTTAGCCTCGATGGTGAGCCGCGGAGGACTCGAACCTCCAACCGGCTGATTAAGAGTCAGCTGCTCTGCCAGTTGAGCTAGCGGCCCACGCTTCATTAGTCTATCATTTACGCAGAGTTCAGGCAAGAAAACGATACTATTTCTCATATATTTTCTATCCGGTCGGAACTCTTTATCCAGCTTTAATACAATGTATGCCGTACTCTGGCAATAATTACAGGGATTTTTCATAGATTTATAATACTTATATGCTTGACAGAAAATTCGTCCCGTGAAATAATTTTTGAACCTAATTGCTAATAAAAAGAGACTCAGGTAGAGCCTCCATCGCCTTTTTATGTAGTATAATAATAATTGTAAAAAGGTAAGATATCTGGTCTTAAGTGGAGTGACAGATGGCAGCTGACAAGGGAGGAGCCCTCCGCCGGAAGAAATTCCTGGAGGAAACTCGCGAACTAACCGATAGCCTGCAGCAATCGAACAAGCTTCTTGCTGAAGCCACTCAGAGGCTGAGCAAAGAAATATCAGAGCGTAAACAGGCAGAAGAACTGATGCATATCCTAGCCGAAAACTCACCTGTCGGCGTTTACATCGTTCAGAATAACAGATTTACGTTCGTCAATCCGCAATTTCAGAAATATACCGGGTACACCCGGGAAGAGCTGCTGGAAATGGACCCGATGACGCTTGTCCATCCTGATGACACGGACAAGGTAAGAACCTATGCAATAGAAATGCTGAAGGGGAACACGGACACTCCCTACGAATTCCGGGTAATAGATAAAAAAGGGGAAACCCGGTGGTCGATGGAGACAACTACGTCAATTATATACGAGGGAGAAAGGGCTGCCCTGGGCAATTTCATGGACGTTACGGAACGGAAAAAAATAGAAGAAGCCCTGCGTGAAAGCGAAGAGTTCACCTCCAGCGTACTTGAAAATGCGCCGCATCAAATCAATATCGTAAATCCTGATATGTCGATAAGGTACATCAACCCGGCATTCGAGAGAGTAAACGGATGGAAACTTGAAGAGGTGGTCGGCTTGAAACCACCCTATCCATGGTCGCTGGAAAAAACTACAGAACAATGGAATGAACGAATAGACAGAAATAGAAACGATAGAGGGAAAACTGAACTACAGGTTAAGAAGAAAAACGGGGAACTTTACTGGATTGAAATAGAATCAAAATCGGTGACACAAGACGGAAAGTTAAAATATCTCCTGCTGAATGCTGTGGATATCACCGAGCGAAAGGAAGCCGAACGGAAGATTGAGGAACTTTACGCTCAGGAGAAAGAGCTACGACAGAACCTCGAAGAGGAAATGGCATGGCGCGTGGACTTCACCAGAGCCCTGGTGCACGAATTAAAAACACCTCTCACTCCTATACTGGCAGCGGGAGAGATGCTGCAGGATGAAGTCCATGAAGCTCCGCTTCTGAAATTAATCGACAACATCCGCAGAAGCGCCAGTACGATGAGTACCAGAATAGACACTCTACTCGACCTGGCAAGGGGTGAGATGGATATGCTGGAACTCGATTACACCAAGGTGGACATTATGAAGCTGGTGAACCAGGTCTACGACGAGATGTCCCCGATGGCCGCAAGGCAAAATCTCAGCATAACCGCCGATTTCCCAACTTCACTACCGCAGGTATGGGCCGATGAAGGCCGGCTGGAACAGGTAATGACCAACCTTCTCACAAATGCCTTTAAATGGAGTCCTGACGAGGGACAGGTAATATTCAAGGCTATGACGACTGATGACGGCCTGAGGGTGGAAGTCAAGGATAACGGTCCCGGAATAGCCAAGGAAAACCAGAATAAAATCTTCGAGGCATATTACCGGGTGCAGAGTAATACACCGCGCATAGGAGGACTTGGTCTGGGACTGGCCCTATGCAAGACGATAATAGAGACCCACAAAGGTAAAATCGGCGTGGACAGCGAAGAAGGTAAAGGCAGTACTTTCTTCTTCACCATCCCTTTAGAAGCCGACGATAAATAGAAGGTCGGCGACTCTGAATCAGTCTGTATTTTTCACTTAAATACAGGTTTACCGGTATACTCCGTATTCTTTTGTAAAGTCTATCATTGCCTTCAGGTTTTCCGGCTTCGCATCTTCAACCGAAGTACTCGGTGACAGGATAAAGCCGCCGTCTTTGCCTACTATATCTATACATTTCTTACAGTACGTAATTACTTCATCTTTCGTGCCTGCCTTCAAAAGAGATACCGGGACATTTCCGGATATACAGCAGTGGTCTTTCAGGATTTCCTTAGCCCTGAAAATATCGGATGCTTCGAATCCGGCGGTGAATTTCCCTTTTGGAAATTCAAGCAAGTACTCTATACGCGAATCGCAATGACCCTCGAGGAATATATTCGGCATGGCCCCTCGTTCGCATAAGCCGACAACCAGTTTTTTAAAGGTGGGCCAGTAGAACGTATCGAACTGCTCCTTTGAAAGAAACTCATCAATACCCCGGGTATTGGTCATGAAAATTCTGATATCGCCGTTTTCATCCGGTATCAGGGGAGTCTTCTCAAGCTCCTCTTTCAGAACGAATTCGCAGAGTTCAATAATTTTATCCGGCTGGCGGAACATATCGAGCATAACACCTTTCATACCCCGCAACTGATGTGAAACGATATCGAACGGAGGTAAAGCACCGACCATTCTGGTGGGGAAATAACCGTAACTTTTAAATAATTTCTGCAGTTTATCCTGTTTATCCAGTGCTTTTCTCATCTCACGACCGGATTTCTGCAGCAGAGCTATTGATTCCTCTATCTCCGGGTCGGAGAGTACCATAGCCAGTGACTGGACGGCTCCGGGACCATGAAGCAGTCCGAATAGCGGCGGTATCTTCTCAAAACTTTTCAGCCTGTCACTGATGCGCGGAAGATGGCGGCGTATTCTATAGCTGTTAGAGTCCTGCATATAAAGGTCAAACTCATCCGCCTTCAATCCGTCAACCTCAATCGACTGGTGACCGTGATTAGGGTCGACACCGAATCCCGGCCATCTGGCGGTCTTCAGTTCGAGCATTGCCAGGGCTTTACCCGACTGGTAACCGGCAGCCCCGAAAGTATCCGGTCGGAACTCTTTCAGTGTCTTTTCACAGGCATCGTACCATGCATCGAAATCATCGTAAGCAGCAGAAAAGGGTACCCCGGCATACCGGCCGGGAAAATAACTCATCGGACAGTTAACCGGCACCCTGTCAGGAACCCCCAGAGTCCAGGCGGTTTTTATCCTTTTATACCTCTCCCGGCGCAATTCTTCTCCTGATTTTCCGATATCAGGGTCTGTAAACATTTATTTTCCCTCCGATACAATCATAGCCGGTTAAAAGGATATATTGGTTTTATCGCCGCAGTGCGATAATATTCAGGTATAATATTACATCAGGTTTTTATTGAGATACAATATACAGGAATCAGGGAAATACCTATAGTAAGGAGAATCTAATGACTGACAAAGGAATTTATGACCTAACCGGCAGGATAGCTCTTATTACCGGCGGGAGTCGCGGTATCGGCAGGGCATATGCCGAAGCTGTTGCCGCATTCGGGGCCAATGTCGCCATCGCTGCCCGCGACCAGAGTAAAATCGATGAAACGCTGGAAATATTATCCAAATACAATGTCGAAACGCTGGGTATATCCGCCGACATGACCAAGGAAGAAGACGTAAAGAGAATGGTCGATGACACGGTGAAAAAATTCGACCGCATAGATATCCTGTTCAATAATGCCGGCATCGCCAGACCTCAGCGTCCGATACACGAGGAAATTATCGCAGATTTCGATATCATCATAAGTACCAACCTGAGAGGGCCCTTCATGGTGTTGAGATACGTACTGCCAGTTATGATTAAACAGAATAAAGGATCTATCATCAACACTTCGTCTACAGCCGGTATCAGAGCTGAAATACCGGAAATTGCTCCGATAGGATATTGCGCGGCTAAAGCGGGAATTAACGTTATGACCCAGGTTGCAGCCATCGAGTACGCCAAGTACAATATCCGGGTTAATTGTATTGCCCCGGGTATGCACCATTCCGAACTCGGCCACGATATGCCCAGGCCAAATACTCAACCCGACCCGCAGATGATGGCAGCTATGGAAGAAAGAAGGAAGAGAGTACACGATGATATCCCGATGAACCGCATGGCCGAAGCTGACGAATTAGCCGGTATCGCCGTACTTCTGGCTTCCGATGCTTCCAGCTACATCACCGGCCAGGTTATCGCCCAGGATGGCGGACGGTCAGCCAAACACTAGGACTTCAACCCGGTTAAAAGCAAAGAGAGATACCGGAACGGTATCTCTCTTTTAATATATCTGATTACGAGTGATATCTACTTTTTCTTTTTGGCTATATACTGTATCGGAGCGTGTTTCTTGACACTGGCAGGGCGTACGGACGCCTCTTCGGTAATCCTGGCATCAATAAAGATAAACGGCTTGCCGACACGCTTTACATCCAGCGGACAATGCATGACACCCTTGGGGACGAAGATGTAACAGGGATAATTGATTTTAACGATTCCGTCACCCAGTGTCATTTCAATATCGGCATCAAGCTCAGCGAAATTATTACTTTCGCCGATGAGGTAAATCCACTGATCGAAGGGGTGTTTGTGAGTCGGATTCCCCAGTGATACCGGTTCGGTAATGCGGGCAAATCCCGCCTCGAGAACAGATTCGGGTATATCGTTGATTCCAAGTCCCGTAACCATCGGCTCCGGAATTTCCTCGTGAATAGATTTCCAGGGTTTCAATTCCACGACATTGGGTTCACGCACGAGATTTTTAAGGTTATCCATTCCTACCATACTAACCTCCTCATATCAGCACTCTTAATAATTGATACTATCCTAATATATCAGAGTGAAATTGCCAATGTCTCGAAACTTCATTATACTGGATAAACTCTAATCATATGTATCCGGGACTATCTTCCGAGATATGGAGGTAACAAGATGGGTAATAAAATAACGGTACTGGACCCGGTCGGGCAGCCCAGCGGCATTTTCGGCCGGCGACTGGATATCGACTCGCCGATGTTCGCCATCCACGACCCCACGTATCAGCCGAGAGATACCGCTGAAAACCTGAGCTCTCTGAAGATGGCCGAGCGGCTCGATTCCCTGGAAGGAAAGACCGTTTACCTGGTAAATACAGGTTTTGCCGGCAGCAGGGAATTCCTGGAGGAACTCCGGGACTGGTTTTCTAAAAACAGGCCGGATGTGAAAACAGTACTTAAAAACAAGACCGCCAGCATGTTCACCGACGAACCGGAGCTCTGGAAAGAAGTAAAGAACAACGGTGACGCCGTTGTTTTCGGCGTCGGCGGCTGAGACGGATGTTCGGCGAGTATCGCCGAATTCTCGCGTACCATAGAAAACGATTACGGCGTCCCTTCCGCACCTGTCGTCACCGCCCGTTTCGCCGACTATGTCGAACGCGACTGCCAGAGTCACGGTATGGCCCTTCGGTTCACTTATCCGCCTTATCCGGTCGGCTGGGTCTCCCGTGAGACCCTTCAGGGATACATCCGTGGCAACGACCCGGTCACCGGCGTCTCCATCACCGAGGAAATTATCAACGCTCTTACCCAGCCACTGACCGATTTTGAGAAAAACTACAAAGCGCGTAAAAGACCGTTACGGGAACGCCTCCTGGAACCCGCTACCGAGGAAAACCTCCACCGACTCTTCCTTGAAAACGGCTGGACCGACGGTCTACCAATTATCCTGCCTACAGAAGAACGAGTTGTAGAAATGCTGACAGGTACCGACCATGCTCCCGATGAACACGTAGGCATGATGTCTATAACCACCCACGAGGAAAGACTCAAGTACACAGTGGAGAAGTGCGCGGTTATCGCCGTTATGGCAGGGTGCAGACCCGAACACTTCCCCGTAATCCTCGCTCTCGGCGCCTCGGGACGTCCCTCGATGCCGAGTTCCACCACTTCTTTCGCAAGTATGATGGTGGTTAACGGACCGGTCAGGAATGAAATCGGGATGAACAGCGGATTGGGTGCCCTCAGCCCGGTTAATTACGCCAACTCCGTTATCGGCAGGGCCTGGACGCTGATGACCATCAGTTTAGGGGATGTACGACCCGGGGCTACGTTCACGGGCAGTCAAGGAACGACAATAAACTACAATAATATGTGCTGTGCTGAAAATGAGGAAAACAGCGTCTGGGAACCTTTCCACGTCAGGAAAGGATACAAGCCGGAAGAAAGCACGGTCAGTCTTTTCAGAGGATGGAATACCCGTATGCTGGGGATGGCTCCTTCCCCGACGACACGGGAAGTAGCGCTTCAGATAAAAGATATGGCCAGGATGTCATTAACATATCTTGTCGACCCGCTGGTAGCCAGGAATCTTAAATATGACGAGGGATTCGACGACCCTGCCAGGCTGGGTGACTGGGTAGTGAAAGAACTGGGAATAGAACCCATGCGTGAAGACCCGATTAACTTTATCGTGGTAGGCGGTGAAATGAACCCGTTCTGGGTTGCTACCGATTTCTCGCACTTCCAGACCGTATCAATAGACGAATGGATACCCAAGGCGGGAATTAAAAAAGATGCCAGGCCGCTACGGATGCCGGAACCCGTGACCTGCAAGGACGGTACCTGCGGTATCCAGATATAAATTAATTCGTTATAAACTGAATGAAGGATGTCATTGCCGATGCACGGCTGCATGCCACTTATCGATAGACGCGCCGGCTGTATAGCCGTAATCGGATGCTTTCCATATGGGGCTTGTCTCTCCGCCCACGACAACGATATCGATATTATCCGGGTTATGATACGGGGCTATCAGCTCATCGTCCGGGAGCTTCTTCCAGGAAGCCGTCGGTACTGGCACCAGCGACATACCCGGGATAATTCAAAAACAGGGTTTGAACATCATCAGCGTGTTAATATATAGTTATTCAGGTAAAATCCGCGTTAAAAAGAGGCAAATATGAAAACATTGAAGATTGGTTTTATCCCCGCCCACCGCGAACCTTTCGATGAAGACTGGGCCGTAGATATGCGCCGCCGCTGTCTGGAAGCTTTTTCCGGCGACCCACAACTGGAAATTATCGTACCGGATGAAAAGATGACAACAGGAGGTTGCGTGCGGGATGATGAAGAAGCGGAAAAAGTCATCGATTTATTTAAGAAAAAGGATATCGACGGACTGATAATCGGCACGATGACCTTCGGTGACGAGGTCTCGGCTCTCACCACAGCTTCGGCATTCCGCGATAAACCCGTCCTTCTCTTCGGTACTAAAGAGGGCCCGTTCACCCCGGATGGAAACCGCCGTTCGGACTCTTTTTGCGGTACATTATCAATATCTTCCGGACTGCACCGGAGGCAGATTCCTTTTCTTTTCGGCGGAATAATATTTCCGGAAGAGGAAAACTTTAAAGAGAGCGTCACGGACTTTATCCGGGTTTGCGCCGTCTCACGCGGCTTTACCGGAGCGAAGATAGGGCTGGTAGGCCCGCGTCCGGAACGCTTCGAGACCTGCATTTTCAGCGAAGACCTGCTGATGAGGAAGTTCGGGCAAAGGGTTATCCCCGTAGATTTAGCCGATATCATGAGCCTGGCCGGTTCCCAAAAAGATTCTCCGGCGGTAAAGAAGATTGCAGATACTATTAAAGCTCAGACCGATTCATCTGCCGTCGAACCGGCTGCTCTCCAGAATATCGCCGGGCTGGAATATTCCCTCGAGCATTTCGCAGAGGAGAAAGGGCTTTCGGCTATGGGAGTGCAGTGCTGGACGGCTATGCAGAGTGTTTACGGCTTATCTCCTTGCCACGCGATGGGGCGTCTAACGGACCGGGGTATCATGACATCGTGTGAGGTGGATATTTACGGGGCATTAACGATGCTTATGCAATATCTGGCAACACTGGGTGAGACCGTTCCCCATTTCATCGACTGGACGATAAAACACCAGGAAAAGGAAAACGTGTTCCTTGCCTGGCACTGCGGAAATGCTCCACCTTCGTTAGCCTGTCGCGATGGTGATATCGCGCTCAGTTATCACAGCATTCTGGGTCCCTCGTTGGGGATTGACCGCTCAACAGGCACGGGCGAATTTCAACTGGCTCCGGGTGCGGTAACGCTTTCGCGTCTGCAGGAACACGACGGCAAATTCAAGATGCTGGTAACCGGAGGGAAAATCGCAACTTCCCGGGAGAAGCTGCGCGGCTCCTGGAGCTGGGTAGAGGTGCCCGACCTCGATAAACTATACGCCACTTTAGTTAGAGAAGGTTTTGTTCACGATGCCAGCCTGATTCACGGTGATTATTCACGCGCGCTGGTGAACGCCTGCGAGTTACTGGGTATCGAAGCCGTTATCGTTTAGTCAGTTCAACCGGAAAAGGGAAAAGCTGCTTGTTGCGAGGCGCAGATGACTTATTCGGCTGTTGGAATAGGTGAGTTGCTGTGGGACGTTTTCCCGGGCGGAAAAGAACTCGGGGGAGCACCGGGTAATTTCGCCTATCATTTTAACGCCCTGGGAGGAGAGGGGCTTATAGTATCCTGTGTGGGGTCGGACCCGCCGGGTGATGAAATCCTCAAACGCCTGGAAACCTTGTCCTTAACTCATAAGCACATCGGCATCGACACCGAGCACCCCACCGGAACGGTTACAGTCGACGTCGGAGCAGAAGGCGAACCATCGTTTACCATCCACGAGAACGCAGCCTGGGACTTCATCCCGCAGTCGCATCTGTTGACGGAACTCGGCGGCAATATTGATGCCGTTTCCTTCGGCACCCTTGCTCAGCGCTCCAAAGTTTCACGTGCCACCATCCGGGCATTCGTAGGACAGGTCCCCGCAAGTACTCTCCGCCTGTTCGACATCAATCTGCGACAATCATTCCACACAAGAGAAGTTATCGAGTGGTCGCTGGAAGCGTGCAACATCCTCAAGCTGAACGAGAGCGAGCTGCAGGTGCT
>CAZIYN010000026.1:12477-13853 GCA_964543495.1 uncultured Dehalococcoidales bacterium
GATTAACGAATACGCGAACCGCCTGGCATCCTATGTCTGCTCACAGCAGGGGGCTACGCCTCCACTGCCCGAAGACTTATTACATTATATGAAAGGAGTATAGATGGCTGAATACAAACAGGACTCAATAAATATAAACGGAGTGAATATCCACTATTACAGGAAAGGCAAGGGCAGTCCAACGATAATGCTTCTCCACGGCGCCAGCGACAACGGTCTCTGCTGGACGCCGGTGGCCGATATGCTTGCCGAAAAGTACGACGTGATTATGCCCGACGCCCAGGGTCACGGCAAGTCTGACAGGATAACGCCGGACTTCAATTATACGAGCCACTCCGAACAAATCGCCGGGCTCATCGGCAAGCTGGGTATCGAGAAGCCCGTAATCGGCGGGCATTCGATGGGCGCCGGCACGACGGTGAGTGTCGCCGTTGATTATCCCGACCTACCGGGGGCAATCATTCTCGAAGACCCCGGCTGGCACGTTGTGGGCTCGACGGATGCCGACGAAAGAGATATGAGGAACGAGTTCAGCAAGACATTCCAGCGATACAGCCGGATGACCCGGGAAGAGCTCATGGATGAATGCCGGAAGGCTAATCCCGCATGGTCGGACGCGGAGATAGGTCCCTGGGCGGACTCCAAACTCCAGTTCGATGCCAGTCTTTTCTCTCTTCCCCGGCAGGCGCGCTCCTATGCCGATATCGTCCCGAAGATAACCTGCCCAACGCTGCTGATAACCTCCGACGGCGGGATAGTTACCGAGGATGTAGCCAGGCACGCCGTCAGCCTTTCCAAAGCGGAGAAACCGCTGGAGTGGGTCAAGATAAACGGAGCGGGGCACAATATCCGCCGGGAGCAGTTCGAGACCTACTGCGACGCCGTTAATAAGTTCCTGGACAGTTTATAAACGAAGCACCTTTTTCAGGCTGCTTCAGTATGACCTTCGCTGTATGATATGATATATTCAAAGGCTGGTTGCGGTGGTGACAGTCCTGGATGAGCCTTTCGAAAGGGGATGTGCCTATGGATGAACGTAGTGGGAGGTTCTCCCTCTAAAAAGAGAACCAGAGAACAGGAAGGGACCATCGGAATGATGGTCCCTTCCTCATTTTAAGATACCGGAAACAGTGGTTTTTTCAATTTTTAAAGTGTACTCAGATTAAATATTCGAAACTAAACCCCGATTTGGGTATGCGCAGCCAATCCCACGGCAGAGAATAGTGAGAGACGAGCGGCCGCCCGAGAACCGCTGAAGCTATCCTGTCCCTTATTAGATACGAGTACGTACAAAGCGATACAGGGGCAGGAAGCTACGATATTCATCCATTACCGGACTTTACCGGGCTTCGACTCTCACGTGGACCGACGCTTCG
>CAZIYN010000027.1:0-13658 GCA_964543495.1 uncultured Dehalococcoidales bacterium
GTTTTTTATTTTTACCCGCTCGCTATGCACGGTACGGAATATTCTTCGAATATCTTTCTGACGGCTTCGACTTCCTCATCGGTAGGAGTGCGGAGGGCTTCTCCCGGGTATGTCCTGTCGAGGGTCTTATACTTGGCTGTTCCCAGCCGGTGATACGGGAGGAGTTCGATACCGATATCCTTACCGAGTGTACCGAGGAACCTTGCCGTCTCGGATATATTGTTTGCGGTATCGTTTACGTCTTTTATCAGCGGAATACGACAGAGCATTTCTGCTTCGCTTTCCGTGACTATCTTAGCGTTATGTAAAATAAGTTCATTAGACACTCCGGTGTACTTTTTATGCAGTCCGCTATCGATTAGCTTGATGTCATACAGGACGTAATCGGTGAAATGGAGAACTTTTTCAAGCTCCTCGGAAGGAGCATAGCCGCAGGTATCCAGGCAGGTGCCGATACCCGCTTCTCGGCACATTTTAAAAAGAGAGGCGACGAAGTCGGCCTGTCTCAGAGGCTCCCCTCCCGAAGCCGTTACTCCCCCGTTGCTGCCTTCGAAGAAAGACTTGTCTTTTTTTACTTCGTTGAATACATCTTTTACGGTTACGGTTTTACCGTAGACAGTCAACGCTTCTGGAGCGCAGACGTTAACGCACTCTCCGCAGGCGGTGCATCTATCACGGTCGAAGACGATACTGTCGTTATCGAGGGTGACTGCGTTTTCGGAGCAAATATCCGCGCATTTCCCGCAGAGGTTGCAGTTATCTATGATGATGCCTATTTCCGGTTCCGGGTTCATCGATTCGGCGTTCGAGCACCACCGACACCTTAAAGGGCAGCCTTTCATAAAGACGGTGGTCCTTATGCCGGGCCCGTCATGAACGGAGAATTTCTGGATATTGAAAATAATTCCGCTGGTTTCTCCCTGCTGCATTGTATCCGGTCTCTCCTCACCCTGCGGTATTACAGTGTCTGCTCCGTGCGGGCGATTATTTCATCCTGCACCTCGGGCGCCAGGAGTACGAAATAAGCGCTGTAACCGGCAACCCTGACAATCAGGTCTTTATACTGCTCGGGATGCTTTTTCGCCTCTCGCAGAGTATCGGCATCGAGCAGGTTGTACTGGATGTGGAGGCCTCCGTTCCTCAGGAATGTCTCGGTGAAATCCGCCAGCTTGTCGGCAAACATCGGATTATTGAAAAGCGACAGCGGGAATTTCTGGTTCAGTACGGCTGTCTTGGCATCCGAGAAATCGGCTTTCAGAGCCGAGTTGCAGACAGCGGTCGGCCCGTTCGTATCGGCTCCCTGCGTAGGTGAAAGCGAGGCATCTGCCAGCGGTGTTCCCGCTTTGCGTCCGTTAGCCGTGGCACCCACACCTTTTCCGCCGTAGTAATGCCAGGTGAGTCCCTGGCGTATAATTGTGAATTTGGAGCCGAACGGAGTCCTCTCAGGTTCGATCAGGCGCGGAATTATTTTACCTACTTCACGCACCATATAGTCGGCTTCATCTATATCGTTGCCGTACTTCGGGGTGTCAAGGCACATTTTCCTGATTTCCTCGCCCCGTTCCCCTTCGAAGTCGGAGTCCAGCACATTCAGGAGTTCATCCATCGTCAATTTTTTATCATCGAATACGAGTTTCTTTATAGCTGTCAGCGAGTCGGCTGCGGAAACGTGACCGCGGTCGATAACATCCCAGACGGGATGGTCAGCCGGGTCGGCGAACTGCCCTCCCATCATAATATCGTAGCCGTTTTCGAGACAGCCGGTAGAAAAGGTCGAGTGCAGCGGCACCCGCCAGGTCGAAAGCTCGGTCTTATGCGCTATATGAAGGCGGTGAACGAACCTTTTTACTGTATATTCCGCCTGTTTTTCAACAGCGTTGAACAGCTCATTGAAAGTCTTAAAATTCCTCGGGTCTCCGGTCTCGATTCCGATTTTTTTACCGGTCACCGGGGCGACCCCGTTATGAAGGGCCAGGTCAACCAGCAGAGCCATATTGATGTACGATATCGCCTTGCAGTGGTAGCCCTGGTTTTTAGGATGAGCGTAAGAGCATCCCAGGTAGGCGTGGTCCCGGGCGTCTTCCACGGGAACACCGCGATCGGTGAAGTATCTGGTCGTGGTATCGCCATTAATAAACTGGGGATGACCGGCGCCCGTCCTCTTATTGGTCTCAATCGCTTTCATCATCGACCAGCGGGGAGTGCCGTCATGCCAGGTGAATGTGAAGTGCGGCTCGGCGTACCTGAGCAGTCCCACCATATGCAGAAAGAGATAGGTTAGTTCATTAGAGGCATCACTTCCGTCCCGTGTGTAGCCGGCAAGGGTGATATTGGATATCTTGTTCGTCTGTACCGCTTCTCTCATCAGAACGTTGGCGCACTGCTCTCTCCTGCCGATGAGGGTAATCAGTCCGCCGACGAGGTCGGCGGCTTTTTCAACGGTTATTTTTCCTTCTTCGATATCCTTCTTGAAGTATGGATAAAGGCACTGGTCCAGTCTGCCGATATAATCGCCGATACGTCCGTTTTCCAGGACCTTGGCGAGCTCGATAAACGATACCGTTTGCACCGCTTCGTGGAAACTGGTCGGCGGATTTTCTGGTACGTTGTAGCAGACCTCGGCTATCTCTTCAAGCTCGGCTTTCCTGGCAGGGTCTTTCTCTTTTTCCGCCTGTTTCCGTGCCTGATTCGAGTAGTTGTGGGCAAAGGCAATCAGACCTTCAGAAGCAGTTAATACGGATTCCCAGAACCATATCTGCTCCGGGTCTTCTATCCCGTTTTCTTCGGCCCGGTCAAGTCTTTCCCGGACCTCTTTTATAATACATTTAAGGCCTTTTGAAAAGACCTCGTCGTAATAGGTTATTCCGTAGCCCGGAGGAGCGTAATGGTATGCCGCCTGCCCGCGGGCTTCCGTGACATCATCCTGCCAGGTACCGAATACGGCGCGGCAGACCTGTGTCTCGATATCCGCATTCGTCTTTCCCTGGAAATACAGGCTGTTTTCGAGGAGGGCTTTCTTCTCGTCTTCATCGAAATCGCCGATGACATTAAGTCCACCCATAGTTATTTTACCGTCTTCGGATTTCGGGAGAAGGTCGAGTATAAGGTTGGAATCATAGGTAATCATCGCATAAGAACCGCGGTAGTATTTTGTAAGACTGCCGACCACCAGTTCGTCTTCAAAGACCGGCGTGGGGATGTTTTCGAGAAAATGTTTAACAGCTCTGGCGATTCTAAGTTGAATCGGCTGTCCCTCGGTCTCTCTCCAAGATTCTGCATAGTACGTACCGCGCTCGCTAGCGAGTCGCGGGACCATATCGAGATAACGCTCTTTAAGCGTTCCGAGCCGGTTATTCAGTTCGATATTATCGATTTTGTCGAGTAAACTGCGGTCTACTTCATAGCCGCTTTTAACCTCGGTTGTCATTTTTTTATATCACCTCTTTACCGGGCTGGATGTCTCGGGATTGCCTAGTGATTATTCAGGGACTCGACGACGGCTACCGCCTGGAACCCGTCGGCACCATAACCGTCGGCTCCGATGCGCTGGGCGAACTCTTCGGATACCGGCGCACCTCCGATTATTACCTTAACAGTGTCTCTCAGTCCGTTTTCTTCCAGGGCTTTTATCGTTTCTTCCATATACGCCATCGTGCTTGTCAGTAACGCGGACAGCCCGAGGAACTGGGGTTTTTCTTCCTTTACCGCATTTACGATTGCCTGCGGGTCGATGTCATTGCCAAGGTCGTTGACCGTATATCCGGCCCCGCGGAGGAGTATGGAGACGATATTCTTGCCGATATCATGGAGGTCGCCTTTTACAGTGGCGATGAGTATCTTACCCTTGGTCTTTATGCCGCTCTTAGCAAGATGAGGTGCCAGCATCTCCATTGCCGCTCCTACCGCTTCAGCGGAAGCGAGCATATCCGGAATGAAATACTCTCCGGCTTCGAATTTCTCGCCGACGATGTTCATTCCGCTGGTTAGTCCCCCGTTGATAATCTGCTGGACATCCATATTTTTAGCCAGGGCTTCTTCGACAAGCTCGGTGACCGCCGGCTGACCTACCATACCATCTTCAAGTCCTTCATCATCCTTGGTGACCCTGCCCTGGATAACATTTTCTCTTATCGTATCTATAATATTTTCTGCCATATCATAACCTCCAGAATCAGACGTTCTTTAATTTATTCAGCAGCCCCGGTACCTGTTTGTATACCTTTTCTACCGTGTCCTTTTCGATATGGTTCGGCGGAAGCGACAATATCTGGTTCAGTCTTTCACACGCCCGGAATAATGTCTCATCTGGCATTTCTGTGCTTCTAAAAGGATAAGCCGGAGCGATTTCCCCGGAACGGAGAGCGCTGCGGGCGAAACGGGTGAACAACTTCGTGGAAGATGTCATCACCTTCTTCGTTTGCTCAAGGACTTCCCGGGATGTGTCTTCGGCGAATACGGGCTGCCTGGCGAGTCCCCTTATAATATTGATATGGGCGTCATCGAGTACTGCCTGTACGGGGCAGAATGTTGATGTCCGCTCCATAAGTCCGAAGGCGTAGTGTAAATACTGGGGTCCGGCGAGAGCCAGCATCATCTGCGAGAAAAGCCTTTCAACGGAAGCCTGGATACCGGGTACTCCGGCATCCGAGACGCCTCCGGAAGAGTAACAGGGCAGACCGTAATACCGCGCCATCTGAACGCAGTCGATATTATACTGGCTGAATTCCGGCACTCCGTAAGAATCGCTCAGGGTCTCCATATTCGCCCTGCCGGGTACGCTGCCGTAAAGGACCGGTGTACCTTTATTCACTAGCTGTGCCAGGGCAATACCCGTTAAAATCTCGGCGTTTATCTGGGCGGTTATACCCGCTTCTATGATAGGGGCTGTAGAACCTCCCTGCGGGGCGCTTGATATAACCAGGGGAACGCCCCTCTTTGCTATCTCGATAGTCTTTTCAGATGTGTCATCTACAAGCTGCAGAGGACTTTTTATAAGCGAGGTGATGAATGAAATTATGGGATTTTCCCTGAATTTGTCCTCGCCTCCGGCTATGATATATGCCATTTTAAGGACGTTATCGAGCTGGTCGAGGCTTGTCAGGCCAGCCATTACGTGTTTGGAGGTATTATTCAGAGAAACAAAGAACTTGTTTACGTCTTTATTATCGTCGTTTATTTCTTCGTCCTGGATATTTACGGGGCGTAAAAACCCGTCCCAAGACTCGAGATTTTCACAGATATGTGCTGCCGTTGCCAGACGGTCGGTATTTCCCCTTTCGGTACGGAATACCGGGAAATTGCACTCCCGTTCCGGCTCTTTTTTGCTGACGAAAGCCTCTATATCAACTTCTAACCAGTTATTCGTTTCAGAGCCGGAAGCGAAACGTACTCTGGGTTCGTCTCCGTCGAGAATGAGTGCGTTATCTTCATTTCTGGCGCCGAGCTTGACCACCTGCGGGGCTGCTTCGACCGCTTCCCGTACCAGTTTTTCCGGTATTTTAATTACCCAGTGAGGGAGCCTTTCATCTCCTCCGGCGGTTACTTCGGCACCGCCTCCGGCGAATAAATCAGCAGCGTTCTTATTGAAGCAGATTATACCGGGGTCGCTGAGTATATCCATAGAAAGCCGGTGGACCTGCTCTATCTGTACTTCACTCAATCTTTTATACGGGTCTACCAGTATTCCCTGTCGTGCCATTTATATCTCCTAGTCCGCCATAGCGCCCCTGCGGTGAGCCCTGATATATGACCGGCAGAGATTGTCCTTGCCTGTCAGCATATCCGCCACCTTCGCAATGCCCATTATCCTTGAATCAAGCGGGTCGAGAATCGCCGCATCCAGACCGGCGTATGCAGCCATTAGTAGAAAACTGCGGTTTACCAGGCTCCGGTTGGGGAGCCCGAATGAAATGTTGCTCAGGCCCACAACCGTTCTGGTACCGGGATACCGGGCACTGATTTCTTCGATTGTTTTAAGCGTTACCATTCCCTGGTTCGAGTCCACGGAAACCGGTATCACCAGAGGGTCGAAGAGGATTTTCGAAGTATCCATCCCTATTTTCGTTAGACCGTTTAATATAGTCTCGCAGGCTTCCAGTCTCTTACCGATACTGCTCTGGACGCCCTCACTCCCCATCGCCAGCGCTACCAGCAATGCGTTGTATTTCACTGCCAGCGGTCCGACAGCTTCCAGCCTGTCCGACTCAGCGGTTACCGAATTGATGATAACGTTATCACCGTTATACTCTTCCAGACCGGCTTCTATCACTTCGGGGTGGTCGCTGTCGATTGCCAGGGGTTTTTCCGTTGCCGCCTGTACGGTGGCTACCAGCCACTTCATGGCGTCTATTTCCTGTTCGTATTCATATTTGCCGGTGCCCGTATTAACGTCTATATAGTCGGCTCCGGCATCTGCTTCTGCTTTCGCCAGGCTGGCTATAAAGGCGCTGTCCCTGTTTGTAATGGCATTCCCGACCGATTTATTCGAAGCGTTAATACGCTCTCCGATTACTATCATAAACTAATCAATTATTCCGGCTATATCCGCCAGTATCTTGCTCCTTATTTCCGGGTGAAGACTGTAAGTATGGTTTTCTAGAATCTGCTTAACCGTTTCCGAAGCTTTCTCCCAGGTACTTTTACTACCTGCGGCTTCCCAGTCTTCCCGGCTATTCCTGTCGCTCAGGACAGGTTGATAATGCTCTTTGCGCATATGCTGTCTGGTATGTCTGGCGGTAACGAAGTTGCCTCCGGGACCTACCTGCTTGATAAGGTCGTAGGCAAGCGTGTCGTCATCTACCTTTATTCCTTCTACTGCCCTCATTACCATACCGATTATTTCGTTATCGATAACGAATTTCTCCAGGCTTACCGTCATCGCGAATTCCATCAGTCCGGCGGCGTCGTGGATGAAATTAGAACCGGCCAGAGCGCACAGGAGTGTAGTTAGAGACGATTCGTAACCGCTCTGTGAGTCCAGTACCTTGGAGTCCGTCATCCCGCCGGTAGCGTAATACGGCAGTCCGTAAAACTGCGCCATCTGGGCTCCGGCAGCGTTCAGCAGTCCCATCTCTATGGAGCCTGCAAGGTATCTCAGGTTCCTGAGGTCGGTGTTGGTGGCCACAGAGCCGAATACCGCAGGTGTCCCCGGATTTACTATCTGCGACAGCATTACTCCCATCAGGGAATCGACCGTCTGGACCGTAAGGTTTCCAGCTAACGTGACCGGAGATGTGGCGCCGCACAGGGGTTCCGCCGGGCATATCACCGGTATACCTTTCCTGGCGATAGAAATCAGAAGGTCTCCGTAATGACCATCAAGTTTGAAAGGACTCATACTACAGGCAATCATCGATACGAGAGGCCGTTTCCTCAGTGCATCAGCAGAACCGGTCACTATTTCCGCCATTCTGGCAACCTGCTCTACTCCTTCTACGGTATAAACACCACCCATTATATGTTTGGTGGTGTTATTCAGTCCGGCGAAGAAGCGATTCACGTCTACCTGCTCTACAGGGAGTTCACTCAGGTATGTGGGCAACATAAACAGGTGGATATTTTCGAGGCCGTTTACCAGTCTTGTTATTCGTTTCAGGTCTTCAAGGTCGGCAAGACGTTTCTCACCTGTTTCGGGTTCGTATATATACAGGGCCGTACCGCCGGTCCCGGCGTATACTTTGTTACCTCCGAGGTGAATATCGTTCTCTTCTTCCCTGCCGGCAAGAAGGACTTCAGACGGTGCCGATTTTATCAGTTCAAGCGCTTTTTCCTGAGGCAGACGTACGCGATGAGTCTTTTTATCTGTGTTTGCTCCAGCTTTTTTGAAGAGGTCGAGCGCTTCCTCC
This sequence comes from uncultured Dehalococcoidales bacterium, assembly GCA_964543495.1. GTDB lineage: Bacteria > Chloroflexota > Dehalococcoidia > Dehalococcoidales > UBA2162 > CAYVOV01. The sequence continues at coordinate 7,845 of CAZIYN010000027.1, forward strand.
GAGTTGACCTCGAATCCGACCTCTTCGATTATCCGCATTACTGTTTTGTGTACTCTGGTTATCGCCTCGTCCGTAAGTGGTCTGTAGCTTCCCCCGGCGATTCCTTTTCTGGTCATGCTTATGCTCTCCTGCCGGGGCAATCCTTGGTTTTGCAGGATATGCATGGATTGTAAGTCTCTATACCGAAATCGTTGCTGCCTATTCCGATTATGCCTGATATGGATTTGCGGGGAATCATCAGAGATTCTTCGGTAAGGCGGATATCCGTAGTCTCTCCCTGGAGGGCTTCAAAAACCATTTCCTGCTGGGTAACATCCCAGTCGCAGTAACCCGGACTGAAACGCCGGCTGATAACAAGCTCACTGAGAGTAGCTGAACTTCTTAATATATTCTCAACATATTCAGCCAGTTGCTCAGCAGCGGTGGAGCCGATAGCGTCGAGTACCGTCGCCTGAAGTACCAGATTGTTCTTTGCCAGATAATCCGACATCTCTTCGAGGTGACTGCCTATCGTCAGAGCGAATATGCCAACCTGCTCACATTTTTCGAGTAAACGGGCAAGAACACTGCTTTCAAAGGCGATGAAATCCTCGATATAGACTCTGTTTCCTTGGACGAACTCTATATCCTTGATTACATATGAAAATGACGATTCGATGAGGTTGTGATAGTTATCGATGTAATCATCGACCAGAGACTGAATTCTAAACGATGGCTCGGAGTCGTCATCGTAGCCCATCCGGCTCAATAACTGGTTTATATCTATATTTATTACCTGTTCTCGTATTCCTTGTATCATAGTAATGCTCCTATCTAGAGGTATAAAAAGACACGCTAAGTAGACGCTATTTGCCCGGAGTGAGGTAAGTAGCAGACACAGAAAGACTGTCGTTTTGACTTCAGGGGTGGTGTTGTATCGGTTGAAAAGTGATTTATAGTTGAGAGAAGTTGGGGAAAAAAGATGCTGAAACTTGTATAGGTATGCCTATTGTTCTCGGGCTCTTTCTGTGATTCGACCAGTACTCAGGATGCAGTACGAAATTCCCCGGTTTATGAAAGACAGATTTTCAACCCCCGTACAATATGTCTACTTAAACGCTTCAGATCAATTTACTCCTCCTCCGAACGTGGAATCGGTATTCCTCCCTCATTAAAGAACATCAAAAGTATATTTCGACTATATATACCTGTGACTTTTCAATACTAACATTTAGGGGGTACCATGTCTAACGGTGACTATGGTAGTTCTTATATATACGGAAACTAGGTGCCATATAGACGGACTATATGTTTACCACGGCTCAGCATAAATTTCCTCGTATTACCCCGTCTAAACCAGTGAGAACTCGGCTCTACTGTTTTTTGAGCCTGAAAAAGATTTTTAAAATAAGGTTATGTAATGTATTGAGGCTGGTTTAGGTACGTTATGTTAATTATAATGGTTGAAAACGGGCAATTTACCGGATAACGGAGGTGTTTTTACCCGCCGGCGATAGTCGGCAGAAACGCTATCGTATCGCCTTCGTTGATAATAGTCTCCAGTCCGTCCAACCGGGTATATTCCCTGCCGTTTATCAGTATACGCAGTTGAGGGATACTTTCGACCTTCTCACGGAACATATTGCCATATAACCTGCATAGATGTTCTATCAGGTCGTCGAGACTGGCATTGTTTTCGATATCGATCGATATAAGACGCTCTTCGGTCAGCTCTCTGAGCTGACCGAAGAATAAAACCTCAATATTCATAACCGTTTTTCAGCTTAATACGGGCTATTTCAGGGTGAATCCCAGCCCCAGTTTTTCCAGTCTTTCCTTTGTGGGGATACCGGTCTTCTGGTCCCATCCCCGTTCTTTATAGTAGTCGTTGAGCATTTTCTCGGCTTCGAAGACCTGTCCGGCGGAAGCACCGACGGACATCGGTTCATCCGTGATACGTTTCGGGAAGGAATCATCTTTTCTGCCGAACCCTTCCCTGACGTTGAACATACGTTCCAGATTCACGATTTTCTCTCCGACATGCCACAGGAAATCGGGGTCTCCGAATTCCTTGATGCCGGTTGCACCGACAAGCAGTTTGCCGTATGTAACGTCGCTGAGCATCCCCATCGAGGGCATGAAACTGCAGAGAATCCCCGTCTCCAGGTATGCGGTCATATCCTGGTTATTTTTTGTCAGTTCTCCTTTTTCTTCCGGAGTAAAACGGTCGTACTCCTTTGGTACGGGGGCTCCGAATACCTCCTGCGGAGCGTAACCGGAATTATGGTCGGCACCTATGGCGCAGGTCATCAGATTGAGTCCGTGGGCTTTAACTCCACGCGGGTCGTAAGCCGGAAGCTCAAGTCCTTTACACTGGATGGCGTACTGCTCGGCGTTCTTGCCTATTTTACGAGCTGCCGCCAGAGTACCTTCCGCAAGCAGGTCACCGATTCCTTCCCGGTAAGCAATTTGTCTTATAAGTTCCATAACCGGCTTACTGTCACCATACTTAAGTTCGATTCCACCGGTATCTTTCTTGGTAATCAGACCTTTTTCATAAAGTTCGTAAGCGAAGCCGATTGTGCTGCCGGTTGAGATTGTGTCCAGTCCGAGGTCGTCGCAGTATTTGTCAGCGGCAATAGTCAGCCCGATATCGGCTTTCGCCATCGGCCCGGTGAATGCCCAGATAGTCTCGTATTCCGGCCCTTCCGTCCAGGCACCGGCAAAGTGGTTTCTTCCTACTTTTGTAATGCTTCCGCAGTGTACCATGCAGCTATAGCATGCAGTTTTACGCACCTGCATCTTGAGGTATTCGGTGCTTTCCAGGTTTTTCCACTCGGGTACTTCTCCCTCTCTGAAATTCTTGGTGGGGTAAATGCCCAGCAAATTGGTTTCTTCTGCAATCCAGGTGCCGTTCTGAGAGAAGGTGGAGAACTGGGGATTAGCCCTGTATTCTTTTATCTGCTCCTTAACAGCGGCAGCGAAGGCATCTTTGTCTGCCAACTCTACTCTTTCTCGTCCCCTGAAAGCGATAGCTTTCAGGTTCTTACTGCCCATGACGGTGCCGCCGCCTCCTCGACCGCAGGCGCGGCGGTCACTGAAAATCCCGGCGTATTTCACTCTATTCTCGCCGGACGGGCCGATGCAGCCTAACCTGATATTCTGGTCGTGCAGCTCCTCACGGATAAGGGTATGAGTATCATCGCAGTCGAGCCCCCATAAATATTCCGCATTCTTTAACTCATACTTACCATCATGAATCCACAGGTAGACCGGCTTATCTGCTTTTCCTCTGACGACAACGGCATCGAAGCCGGCGAACTTCATTTCTTTAGCCATATGTCCGCCGCTGCAGGTCTTGAAATAGGTGCCGGTAAGAGGTGATTTGAAGAAGACCTTATAGCGACTGAAGGACTGGGCGTTTGTACCGGCAATCGGGCCCGCCATGAAGATAAGCTCGTTGTCTTCACCCAGCGGGTCTGTCCCGGGTTTTAAATCGTCATAAAGCATCTTGACGCCGAAACCCCGTCCGCCGATGTAATCGTTAATCATAGCTTTATCGAGCGGTTCTTCGGAAAAAGTGCCGCTTGAGAGGTCAACTCTTAATACTTTATTTTTATAACCTGACATTTTATTTCTCCTTCAGTTAGCTGTTTCCATTAGCTTATATTACCCTGCCTTCGTTTTGTCAATAGGATAAGCCGGTATCTACGGCATGACGCTTCCGCCATCGACAACTATATACTGCCCGGAAATGAAATCGGCGTCTTTTGTCGCCAGGAAAACGGCGACGCCGACGATATCCGATGCTTCCGAGCGGCGTTTTATCGACTGGGCTTCTATCACGTTGACGAAGATATCTTGAATACCGCTCTTTACCATGCTGGCTTCGGTGGCTACCAGTCCGGGCGCGATTGAGTTGACGGTGATACCGGAGGGTCCTAGGGCTCTCGCCATACACTGGGTAAGAGTGTATACGGCCGACTTACTCAGCGCATAAGCCAGGAAGTACTGGGCGTCGGTAACTTTAAAGACGTGTGATGCCATATTGATTATCGTACCGCCGGACTGTTCGACCATCAGGGGCGCTATCGCTTTTGAGACGAGATAGGTGCCTTTAACATTAACATCGAACATTCTGTCCCATTCATCTACAGTCCAGGTATCCCAGGGCTTGGCTTCCACTCCGTACCATATCGCGGCATTGTTTACCAGGATATCCACCCTGCCGTATTGCTTTTTAACTTTCTCAGCCAGTCCGTTTGCGGATTTTTCATCGGAGATATCGCATTCCGCTGCTGCGGCTTCTCCGCCTTTTGCTTTTATCTCTGCGGCTGCTTCTTCAGCCATTTTCAGGTTGATATCAGGCAGAAATAGTTTCGCTCCCTCAGCAGCATATTTCAGGGCGATTTCTTTGCCGATACCGCGTCCGCCTCCTGTAACAACAGCCACTTTGCCCTTTAACGCTTGTGCCATTTCTCTCCTCCTTTAATAGACTTATCTCTAACTCTGGTTGATTATAACATTATAAGGGACCGTTTGAGCCATCTGTGATATTTAACGAGAAAGCAAAAATATTACCCTTTCCTCCCATACTTTCCACCCAGATTTCGCCTTCATGGAGGTCCACAAGCCTTTTTACCAGGTAAAGACCCAGACCGAGCCCCGGGAGGTGCTCTTGTTCATCGACATTATGACCGCGGTAATAGGGGTCGAAAAGCTGCTTGCTTTCCTCTTCCTCTATTGTCGGGGCAGCGTCCTGGACTTCAATAATAACCTTCCGGTTTTCGGACCTGGCCTTTAAGCTGATTTCAGCATGGGTTGGAGAATATTTGATAGCGTTTGTTACCAGATTAAAGATAATCTGTTCAAGCCTGTCTTTATCGGCGTTCACAATAGACTGCCCTTTATCGATTTCGAGGTTAAGGGTCTGTTTCTTCTGTTCGAACAGGATTGTCAGGCGTGATGCGATATCGTTGAGGAAGATATTGATATCCAGTGGTGCCATTTCAAGTTCGAGCTCTCCCGTCTGTACTTTTGCCAGAACAAGAAGCTCCGAAACCCTCCTGTCCATTGCCTGGGTACTGTTTTCCAGGATATCCAGCAAGCGCTGTTTCTGGGCGCCTTTTATATCCGGCTGGTCAACCATCAGTTCGATTGCTGCGATAAGTGATGTCAGCGGTGTTTTAAGCTCATGGGCTATCGTATGCAGGAACTCTGTTTTCTGGTCGTTCTGTCTCTGTAATTCACGGCGGGTGGCCATCTCTGCTGCGTAAAGCCGGGCGTTTTCAAATTCGATTGCCATCTGACCGGCTACGGTTGTAATTACTCTTCTGTCATCTTCCATATAGGGTTGTTCGGACAGTTTTTCACCAAGCAGGAACAACCCGATTATATCTGTGGGCGTTGTTTTAAGCGGAATGATAATTTCGGTGCCGCTGTTATTTATAGCATAACGCTCTTCTTCTGTTAGAGCTCGGAACTCTGGCATATTGTTAAATTGGTTGCTATCCAGAATACCCTTATTCAACCGGAACCATCCCATAAGGCGACTTTCTCCATTAAGGCTGATTTCGCTACCTTCATCACCGATGGAAGCGAAAGAGGTAAAATTACCGTCTTCATCAAGCAGCAATAGCTGTACGCTCGATATCTGAAGTGCCTGTTTGATTAAGCCGACCATATCGCTGCTCAGCTGCTTGAAGTCGCTTATATCGTGAGGTTCCTGGCTGAACACTTCAAGCTGCTGGAGGAAGTCATACCGTTCCCGGAAAAACATCCTGTCGATAGAGCTTTGGGCTCTTTGCCATAGTGCGGGTACAAGGAGTGCTAGAA
>CAZIYN010000028.1:0-13644 GCA_964543495.1 uncultured Dehalococcoidales bacterium
TTTCCGTAACCCGGCAAGGCACTTTACGCGAAGCTATATAAGTTAAGATAGAGGTCACTCTTTCTACCCTATCCATAATCGAATATCCTTTCTCTCCTGGTGTATGTGGCTAATATTTCGTGACAACGCGACTTAATAATATAACACGATTCACCGACAGACAAGATATTGCTCCATTAAATGAGGAAACCGAGTCAATAAATTACATTCTGTACAATTAAAAAAGATGTTTTGACAAGGCATATATAATATGCAACAATGATGCGAATTATGAATCTTCGGCTTTTTCTTAATGGTGCAAGTTGAAATTCAGAGTATTTTATCCATAGTAATATAGTTATCTTGAAAGACCTGATACCAATTGTGACCAATATCTGAAAAAGGGGGTATCTAATAATTATGGAAAGATATATAAAAACCGATGTTTTAGTTGTTGGCGGCGGGATGGCAGGTATGTTTGCAGCGATTAAAGCCAGAGAGCAGGGTATGGATGTAACCTTAACAGATAAAGCATATATCGGTAAGGCCGGTTCGACTCATTTCTCCGAAGGGGACATATTATATTTCAGACCTGAAAGAGGTCATAAACTAAAAGAGTGGTTAGATTTGCTCAGTTTCAGGTCTGAGTATGTTAATAACAGGGAATGGGATGAGATTTGCTTAAAAGAGGCAGAAGACAGATTTAATGACCTCATTTCCTGGGGCGTCCAGTTTTATCAAAAGGACGGAGACATTCAGATTTTTTACATGATGGGCAGGAAAAGCGTATATGAAGATGTTACAATGGTCAACCGCCGGTATGCCCCCACCCTCAGAAAGAAAGCTCTCGAGGTTGGAGTAAGGGTTTTAGATAACATTATGGTCAGTGAATTGGTGAAACAGGATGGCAGGATTGCAGGAGCCGTTGGTTTTCATGGTATCAGTGGAGCACTGCATGTTTTCGAGGCCGGAGCGGTCATAATAGCAACGGGCAGTACCAGCTTGAAAGCCGGCACCTATCCCGTCCATTTCTGGACCGGAGATGGCGAAGCTATGGCATATCGGGCAGGTGCAGAGGTGGTAAGTAAAGAGTTTATGTACGGAGGCCCGTCTCAGCGTGCCGCAGTAAGACAGAGGGAAAAAGAAGGTAACAAAACGATTTCAACCGATGAGGTTGTATCAACGTTATACCAGCATCCTTTTGCTATCGGCGGCGGTTATACGGGATGGTTCAATATGCCCAGTATGAATGCGGAAGGCGGACCGACAATTACTCCGGCCTGGGAAGCCCATAGTGGTCGTGCACCTCTCTATTTTGATCCTTCATGGCGCGGGACAACAATGAAGTGGATGCAGGAGTATTTTAAGAGAATCGAATTAGCATGGGTGCAGTCAGAAAAGATAGGGCTTGATGTCTTCCAGGGAGGTAAGATCGAGTGGCCGGCATCACGGGTAATGACAAATTCCATATTTGCCGGTTCCGGTGTATGGCCGGTTGATAAAAAATGCGCGACGGCTATACCCGGTCTTTATGCCGCCGGTAATAGTTGTGGTTCCATGGCTTCCGGTGCTATATATGCCAGTGGAGGATTCGGCTCTAATCACGCTATGGTTACGGGAACGCGGGCCGGTATAGCTGCAGCCGGATACTCTTCTAAGATGAAAAAAGAGAGCCTGGATACAAACGAGCTAGAGAAAGTAAAGAATATCGTTTGTGCCCCGCTTGAGCGTAAAGGCGGTTTTAGTCCCGGCTGGGTTACGCAGATTATCCAGAGTATTTCCGTGCCGTATTTTTATCTCTGGGTAAAGCACGAAGACAGATTAAAGCCTGCGATTAGTATCGCCGGATTTATTAACAATCACCTGGTTCCAAAATTAATGGCTAAAGACCCTCATGAATGGCGTCTGGCTCACGAAACACGTAATCTTGCACTTACCGTTGAAATGAGACTTAGAGCATCACTCTTCCGTACCGAGAGCCGTGGCAATCATTTCCGGGAAGACTTCCCCCGAAGGGATGACCCGAACTGGTTGGCCTGGGTAAAAATCAAAGAATCCTCGGGTAATATGGAACTCTATAAAGAACAAATACCTCAGGAATGGTGGCCTGATATTTCCAAACCTTATGAAGAACGGTATCCCACAATGTTACCCTTGGAGGAATTATAGCGAGAGCAGAGCTTATTTAAAGGAATGAATAGCAAACCGACAATAACTATCAGGAGTAAATAATATGTCTGTTGAGTTGATTGATCCGAAATTATGCAACGGTTGCGGAATATGTTTATCTGCCTGTCCTATGGATGTAGTCCGGTTAGATACCATAGTAGAAGATAAGAATGAATACCCATCCTGCCGCTTAGCTTGCCCGGCTGGAGTAGATATGCGGCGTTATATTTATCTTCTCAGGATTGGTATGCTGGATGAAGCTATCGATATTCTTCGAGAAAGTCTACCGCTTCCGGCTATCACCGGGAGGGTCTGCCCGCACCCTTGCGAATCAGAATGTTCGCGTAAAGAAGTGGACGACGCTGTAAATATCAATGCTCTCGAGCGCTTTGTAGCTGACTACTGGATTCAGGAGAAAGCAGAACCCGTACGCCAGATTTATTCTGCCAGAACCGCTGTTATCGGTTCAGGTCCGGCTGGCCTGAGCTGTGCCTATTTCCTTGCACGAAAAGGTTACCCGGTGACTGTCTTTGAATCAATGCCGGTATTAGGCGGAATGTTGCGGGTAGGAATACCCGAATACCGGCTCCCGAAGGAAGTTCTGGATGCCCAGATAAATTATATCCGAGATTTGGGCGTAGAGTTTCAGACCGGAATTACTGTCGGTAAAGACATGACCCTGGAAGAAATCCGGAACAGGTATCAAGCCGTCTTCTTTGCTACCGGTAATCAATTAAGCCAGAAACTGTCGATAGAAGGGGCTGAATTGGATGATGTGCATCTGGGACTGGACTTCTTAAAGAATGTAAACCTCAAGCAGGGCATTCAAGTTAAAGATAAGGTAGTCGTTATAGGTGGAGGTAACGTGGCTATAGATGTGGCTTTGACAGGTATTCGCCTTGGCGCCAAGGAAGTTCATATAGCCTGTCTCGAATCGGGAGAGGAGATTCCGGCTTTCAAGGACGGAATAGAACAGGCAATAGATGAAGGTGTTACTATAAATGAAGGCTGGGGACCGAAATCGGTTTTAAGCGAAAATGGAAAAGTAACCGGAATTAAGCTGGTTCGCTGCACAAGCGTTTTCGACGAAAGAGGCAGGTTTAGTCCTTCCTACAATGAAAAGGAAACCAGAACAATCCATGCGCAGACTGTTATTCTGGCTATCGGCCAGGCTGCTGATTTATCGCTGCTTCCTCAGGGTATAGAAATAAACCCAGAGAACACTATACAGGTAGACCCGATTACGCTGGAGTCTGCTTTGCCCGGTGTATTTTTCGGCGGCGATATAACCACCGGCTCTGCTTCCGTTGTTGAAGCAATTGCCGCCGGCAAAAAAGCTTCCGTATCTATTGACCGGTTACTCAAGGGAGAAGATATGAAAGCTGGCAGATATCTCCGACCGGGCCGGGTGATAACACCGCCTAAGAATGGTGTGGAAGAACTGGTGCGGCAATCTGCACCTGTATTACCGGTCAGTGAAAGGACCGGTAATTTTAAAGAAGTGAATAATGCCTTTAATGAAGATTCGGCGTATTTTGAATCGAAACGTTGTATGACCTGCGGCAGCCGAGCTGTTATCAGCTACGTTGACGAATGCCAGCTATGCAATCACTGTGAGCTTGATTGTCCGCAGAAGGCCATTTATGTTTCTCCGGATAAGAAGACACTGCCATTATTAGCATGGGGATGATTCCATTAAAATCCGATAAATTATCATTTTATTTTAATAGAATAACCGCCTGTTCCTAGGCTGAATTGCCGAAACAGGCAGTTTCTCATTATAGTTTTACTCACATACTATAGTGCCGAATTCCAGTGCTGTCACTTTAGTTCGATATTAATATATTATTATTTAGAAACTTGACTTTGAGTTAACTCCAGGTAGTATCCTTATAGTACCGGTAAAACTCAGTTTAAAGGACGAAGTAAAATGAAAATCACAGAAGTTAGTAAAAGGTATAATCTTACGACGGATACTCTCCGCTACTATGAACGTATAGGGCTGATCCCACCGGTGAATCGGACGCCGGGAGGGATTCGCGATTATTCGGAAATCGATTGTAACTGGATTGAATTTATCAAATGTATGCGTGATGCAGGATTACCGGTGGGGGTTCTAGCAAAATATGTGTCATTATTCCAGGAAGGAGATATAACCTTAGAAGCCAGAAAATCGATTCTCACTGAGCAGCGTGACCGTCTGATTGAGAGAATCGAAGCTATGCAATCAACACTCGATAGACTCAACGTAAAAATAAAGCGATACGAAGACCTGATGATACCCGTTGAAAACGAACTCATAAATTCCCTGCGGTAATGCACCACGGGACGATGTTAAAAGCGAAATAGTACAGACAATTATGGATAATGTTTACGGGATAATAGAAGAGAGTCAGAGTGAAATGGACGGACCGCCCATGCTGGATGTCAGTACCATTTCCAGGAAATATCTGGATATCCCTTATGCTGAACAATCGCCGAGTCAGAAGCTGGACATTTATTTGCCGGAGGAAGGTGACGGCCCTTTTCCGACCATGGTATTCGCCCACGGCGGGGCATTTTTTGCCGGTGATAAAAGAGATGTTCAGGCAGGTCTGGTACTTAACCTTATAAGAAGTGGTTTTGCAGTTGTCAGTGTAGAATACCGGCTCTCCGGAGAAGCCAGGTTTCCCAATGGATTGTTCGATTTCAAAGCAGCCGTCCGCTTTTTAAGAGCAAACGCAGGAAAGTATCACCTTGATGGCAACCGATTCGCATCGGGTGGCGACAGCGCGGGTGGATACTATAATATAATGGCTGCCACTACTCAGGATAATCCTGCTTTTGAAGACCTGTCCATGGGGAATGCTGAATATAGTAGTAGAGTACAAGCCGCAGTAAGCTGGTATGCTACCTATAATTTTACTTCTCATATCGAGGCTATGCGTAAAACAGGTGCGGGTGCGGAAACGAATGGGTATGAATCAATCAGAATGTTATTTGGTGGCTGGATTGAAGAAATACCCGGAATTGCCTATTTTTCAAACACGCTCAACTTCATAACGCCTGAATTTCCTCCGTTACTTATACTTCACGGAGATGCCGACGTTCTTGTACCACTGCAACAAACACATGATATCGTTGAAAAAATAAACGTTGTCTGTGGTCCCGGAAGGGTAGAATATCATTTACCCGAAGGCTATGAACACGGCGACCAGAGATTCTTCAATAAAGAGTGGGAAGACATTGTTGCAGGATTTCTTAGAAAATATTTATAAGGAAGGTGACTTTATGATTATTGTTGATACAACCAAAGATGAAGCTAAAGAATCTAACTGGGAAGGTTTTTACGGCGGGAAGGCGTACCTGCAGTTTATTCTTAGCGAAGAATATCCGGGTGAAAATATAGGAATCTCCCTGGTAAAATTCGATTCCGGAGCGAAGAACAAATTTCATACTCATACTGCCGGTCAGGTGTTATACGTGACCGAAGGCAAAGGAATTGTTGCTACCAGAGAAAAAGAAGTAACTGTTACTCCCGGAATAATGGTATATTTCCCTCCCGGTGAGGAGCACTGGCACGGGGCCACAGATGATTCATCTTTCGCTCATTTTTCAATATTGGGTGGGCCGAGCGAAAACGTCATAACGGGTTAACTGCAGCTGAAAATCAGGTCATAGATAGCAGCAGGGTTTCGAGGAGATTTTAACTCTCGCTTTTTCCCGATAAATGTCTGCTGTATAACCTTCATTTGAAAATAAAAGGGGTGTACTATGGAAAAAAGACGTCTTGGCAAGACGGGACATATGAGCAGTATTCTCACATTAGGAGGTGCAGCCTTTATTGAGGCTACCCAGGAGGAAGCCGATGCGGCAATAAACCTGGCAATCGAGCATGGAATAAATCACATTGACGTTGCCCCGACATACGGTGATGCTGAACTACGTATCGGTCCCTGGATGCCCAAATACAGAGATGATTTCTTCCTGGGATGCAAGACAAGTGAACGAGACAAGACCGGAGCCTGGGAAAGCATCAAACGCTCTCTGGACAGGCTTCAGGTAAGTTATTTCGACCTCTTTCAATTTCATGGAGTTGATGACCTGGATAACCTTGAAACCATCCTTGGTCCTGATGGAGCACTGGAAGCGGTGCTGGAAGCCAGGCAACAGGGTCTTATTAAGTACATCGGGATAACCGGTCACCGACCTAATGTATACGTTGAGGCATTAAGACGGTTTGATTTCGATACGGTATTGTTTCCGTTAAGCCGGGTACATGCCGCTCATTTTAATGATGATAACGATTTCCGTCCGTTGATAGATATGGCGAAACGTAAAGATGTCGGGATGCTTGCTATAAAAGCGATATCGAAGCGCCTATGGCCTTCGAAAGACCGACCTTACCATACATGGTATGAACCATTCGACAGTCAGGCAGATATCGACCGGAGTTTATCCTACACCCTCAGTCAAGGCGTGACGACCTGCCCTATGTCGAGTGACGCGAAGCTCTGGCCTATGATAATTGAAGCTGCCGAACGATTCACACCGATGACAGCAGCAGAACAAACCGCTGCTGTGGACGAAGTAAAGCAATACCAACCGATCACATCACCAAGAGAAGCATTCAACAGGTAGTGTATCTACACTATTAAATAAAGAAACTACACTGGTTAATAGGAGGCAGAATCTGTGGCTGATGATTTTGTTTTAATACAGGGTGGAACCTTTAACATGGGCAGCCCTGATACGGAAGCCTGGCGCGGTGAAGACGAAACACAGCATTCCGTTACCGTTAACGCATTTTACATGTGTCGATATGAAGTTACCCAGAAGGAATACAGGGAGATTATGGGAGACAGTCCAGGCACCTTTTCCGGGGAGACTCTGCCGGTAGAAAACATCTCCTGGTACGACGTGATTGCTTACTGTAATGCTCGCAGCGAAAGAGAGGAACTGACACCGGTTTATTCGGTGGATGGACAAGATGTCACCTGGGACCGGAGTGCGGACGGCTATCGTCTGCCCACCGAAGCAGAATGGGAGTATGCCTGCCGCGCCGGTACGGCGACGCCATTCAACACCGAAACCTCCATCAGTGCAGAGGAAGCAAACTATTACGGACATTATCCGTATGAAATAGAGAATAATTACTTCTCACAGGAAAATTTGGAAACAAAACCCGGCCGGTACCGTCAAACTACCGTTGCCGCAGGCAGCTTTTCACCAAACAGGTGGGGACTCTATAATATGCACGGTAATGTGAGTGAATGGGTCTGGGATTATTACGATAATTACGAAGTAACCGGGCAAACCAATCCTACTGGTCCTTCCATTGGTACCAGGAGAGTTTATCGTGGAGGTGGGTGGAACGACTTTGCCAAAAATCTCCGCTCGGCGTATCGCGCAGCCTTACGACCGGATGGTACAAACTTTAATCTTGGCTTTCGCCTTGCAAGAAACACTTCTTACGATATGGATAGTGTCGTTAGTTCAGCTAGCAGTCAAGGAAAAACGGATGTCACCGGAAGTAAAATTCTGATCGCTTATTTTTCATGGAGCGGAAATACACGAGGAATCGCCCGGAAGATTCAAGAACAGACCAATGCAGACCTGTTTGAAATAACGTGCGTCGCACCATATTCCGGAGACTACAGCACAGTGCTGGAAGAAGCGCAGCGTGACCAGAATACCCGGGCACATCCGGAGTTAGCGACTCATGTTGAAAACATGGACCAGTATGGCATTATTCTGCTGGGCTATCCAAACTGGTGGGCGTCGATTCCCATGCCGGTTGCTTCCTTTTTGGGAGAATATGATTTTACCGGCAAAACAATAGTCCCGTTTTGCAGCCACGGCGGCGGGCGTCTTGGACAGAGTCAGACCGCCATCGTAAAGACTGTGCCTGACGCTATCACCGGTGAAGGTCTGTCTGTACACTATTCGGGAGGTTCCGGACTCCCCGATGATATTAAAGAATGGCTCAACAGGAACGGAATTTCACAAGATTGATGCTGGCGAAAAAACTTAATACACAAAGGGGGTCTGATTTGAAAGGTAATATCCTGATTGCGTACTATTCACGTTCCGGAAACACGCGTAGAATTGCGAAACTCATTCATGACGAAGTCGGAGGAACCATTTTTGAGATACAGCCGGAGATATCGTACCCGGACGATTACGACTCGGTCCTGGCTCAGGCGAAGAAAGAAATTCAGTCCGGTTACATGCCCGCGTTAAAATCCAAAATCGAAGATATTAATGCATATGATACGATTATTATAGGCTCACCTAACTGGTGGAGTACGATAGCTCCGCCGGTCGCAGCCTTTCTTTCGGAGTACGACCTTTCGGGAAAGACCATTGTGCCGTTCTGCACGCACGGTGGCGGCGGACAGGCGGGAGTTTTGAAGGGCATTGCCGGGCTGTGCTCAGGCTCAACCGTTCTGACCGGCTTCGACATTTATGGCAACGGTGGGAGTGATGCAAAGGGTAGTGTGTCCGTGTGGCTTGGTAAGACGGAAACAACGGACTGACCGTGTAAAGAATTCGGTGAGCGTGTTAAGAAATGTCCATTTAGTACTTCTTTTTAAAAGAGACTAGGAACTTATATGGAATTCATTGGTATTATAACCGGAGCCCTGACAACTTTCGGATTTGTTCCTCAGGTAATTCGTGTCTACAAGCTAAAAAGCGCCCGTGAAATCAGCCTGCTCTTCAATATCATGCTGCTGGTAGGTATAGCACTCTGGCTGACATACGGGGTTATTTTTAATCTAATGCCGCTTGTATTCTGGAATGTGATAACCGGACTACTGGTGATATCCTTGTTGATTGGTAAACTAAAATACAATCGCTGAAAAAATTAACGACTTTTATTTAGTAACGACCGACATGATAAATATTTTAGGTGAAATCCCGGATGCCATTTCCAGAGGATTTAAGTTCTCTTTAAACAGGTTATGATGTCTGCACTTCAGGAATAGCGTTTACTTTCAAATCTAAACAGGTATTATATTCTTTTTTCTTATTAGATTCCTCTTTGTTTAAAATCTTTCCGGACATATTCCAAACCGAGTTTTTCAAGAGTCTCTCTGGTTGGAATACCATCCTTATCCCATCCTTTAAATGCGTAATAATCGTCAAGGAGTGTCTGCTCCGACTTGTGGCCTCCGACTGTCCGAAGGTTTGACGGGATAACTTCATCTTCTCTTCTCATACCTCTTCTCACATTAATAGCTCTGACCAGGTTACGGTTTCTTTGAGCAATTTCCCATAATCCGGCTTCGTCAAGCTCCAGCCCGGTCACCAGTGAGATTAAATGAGGTAGAGTGTGTATGTGGTAAATAGCGCCACTCCCGAGCTGGCTTCTGAACGATGACATATACGCGCAGAGTCCGGTACTGTCATCGAGATAGTGCATAGTCTCGTTCCAGTCAGTTATAGCACTTGCTGCTTCGCTGGATAAATCTTCAGATTTGTTCCATTCCAGAACATATCGCTTAAATTTTTCATCCGGGACCGCAACCCAGTCTGCAACAAATTCTTCTCTTTCTTCCAGGGTGGGAAGAGGGTTTATCGGAAAGGAACCATCTATGCCGGTCAGGGACAGTTTTGCATTGGTAGCCATCATAAGGAAATATGCAGGAGATAATTCACTCATCCCGGCGGATACCTGTTCCAGCTTCTTGGTGGTGCTTCTGTCAAATAACTCTGCTCCATTACCGATTTGACGTGCTGCTGAAAAAACACCGTTTGCAAGAATATCTCCGATACCTTCACGACGAGCGATAATATTAATTAAGTATAATAATTTGTCTGTTGTCCCGGATGGTATCCCGGGGAATTCTTTCTCAGTTAATATACCGGCTTTCAGAAGCTCAAGAACGAAACTGATAACCTCCGGTGTTGAGAACGAATCCAGCCCGAATTCCTTTGCAACAGGGAAAATATTAATGTCCAGGTCCGGTTCCTGTGAGTCCACCATTTGATAAAGGTCTTTTGCGGCGCATTTGTAGGTAAATCTTTGCTGTTCTTTCTGTGAAATTACATTTGCACAATTTTTAGGGCAGCTATAACAACTAATTCTCTTATCGCTCTTTCTTTTAATGTATGTAGGGGACATACTGGCCGCCCACTCTTCGAGAGCATGGTCATCGTAAGTAATTTTTCTCAGGTGAAGGCATGTCTCGAAAAGCTCTTCCGGTCTGGCGATATGTATATCTTTTGTTCCGCGGACGGCTATCGCCTTGAGTCTCTTGTCTCCCATGGTAGCACCCACCATTCGAGAAGCACCGGAGTGACCGTGGTCGATAGAAGCCATATAAACCCTGTTCTCGCCTGCAAGTCCGATGGCGGCTATCTGGGCTTTTTCCTGCTTCAACTCTTCCCGGATTAGCGTAGTGGTCTCCTGACATCCTTTCCCTCGCAGATGGGTGGCGTTACGGATTTCTACCTTGTCATTATGAATCCATAAATATACTAATTCAGGGGATTTACCGCGAATAACTATTCTGTCATATCCGGTGAATTTCAGCTCCGCTCCCCAGAATCCACCCATTACCGAATGTGAGAGCAGGTTTGTCTGTGGAGAAAAACTGTTAACCGATGTCCGGTTCGCCCCCGGAAGGATAGTGCCGGTGAGAATACCGGTACTGAATACCAGAATATTATCGGGAGAAAACGGGTCGATTTCCGGAGGGACCCTGTCCCACAATACTTTTATCGCACTACCCTGTCCCCCCAGATGAAGTTCGGTTAGACGTGGATCGGTTTCCACCCTCTCGATACTTCCCTGAGATAAATCGATTTCCAGACTAAAACCTGTTTCTCCGTACCTCATTTATGTCCTGCTACATCCGCATGGGTCATATACTCTACTTACTAAAGTGTAATACCTTAAGTGCACGTTAAGTCAAGGGGCTGTGATATTATGCATCGAGAGGATGGTTGGATATCAACTTCAAGAGATTAAAACACACTTGTAGAAGCAATGCGTGCCGGGATTCACTCCAGGGCATGTTTTAAGAAGGGAAATGGTATCAAGCATCTGGATGCAGAAACAGTTTAATCATATACCGGTGATATCAAATCGTTACTTACCGAAACGGATATAACAAAGAGTAAGGCTTTCCTACGAACATTCGTAGAGAGGATTGTAATCGATGGGAATACATGGAATGTCTATTATAAGTTACCTGCACCACCACAGTGGCCAAAACATGAGTAAATACAAGTTCTGCCTGTTGTACCCCCAAGTGGAGATAGGGGGATTCGAACCCCCGACCTCCGCATTGCGAACGCGGCGCTCTCCCAGCTGAGCTATATCCCCTTTCAGACAATAGAGATTATAGCACAGTTACTCCTTGTCAGTCAGCACCATTATTGTTATACTGAATGGGTTCGCCCGGACAAAATAATATGAAGTATGAGACTGTAATAGGGCTGGAAGTCCACGCCCAGTTAAAAACAAAGAGCAAAATGTACTGCCGGTGCAGCGCGGAATATACGGATGACAGGCCGAATACCCACGTCTGCCCGGTCTGCCTGGGAATGCCGGGCGTCCTGCCGGTGATTAACCAGCAGGCAGTGGATTACACAGTTATGACGGCACTTGCCCTGAACTGCACCATTTCCGAATACACCAAGTTCGACAGGAAGAATTATCCCTATCCCGACCTTATGAAGGGGTACCAGATTTCGCAGTATGACGCTCCTTTCGGGGTCGGCGGCTGGCTGACTGTCGATATGGACGGTGAAGAAAGACAGATAGGAATCACCCGTGTCCATCTTGAGGAAGACGTGGCTAAACTGGTCCACCGTACCGCTCCGGACGGGAAAACCTACAGCCTTGTGGATGTCAACCGTGCCGGGATGCCCCTGATGGAGATAGTGGGAGAGCCGGATATCCGCTCGCCGGAAGAAGCCAGGCAGTACCTGATAAAACTCAGGAGTATTCTCCGCTACCTGGATGTTTCAACGGCCAATATGGAGGAAGGCAGTTTCAGGTGCGATGCCAATGTCAGTATCCGTCCGGAAGGCAGTACCGAGTTCCTGACAAAAGTTGAAGTCAAGAATATGAACAGCTTCAGAGCAGTCTACCGGGCAATGGAATACGAGGTAAAACGCCAGACGAAGGCTCTCGAAGAAGGAAAGAAACTGACACAGGAGACGAGAGGCTGGGTAGAAGATGGGGGAGTAACCGTCTCGCAGCGCAGTAAAGAGTATGCCCACGATTACCGCTATTTCCCGGAACCCGACCTGCCTCCGATAATGCTGAGTCGCGATGAGGTTGAAGCTATCAGAGTGAAACTTCCCGAGCTCCCGGATGCCAGACGCCGGCGGTTTATTGACGACTACGGGTTATCGCTGTATGACGCTGACCTGCTGACGAGTACCAGAGAGATAGCTGACTTGGAAGAAGAGTTCATCACGGTAGCCCAGAATACCGGTTTACCGAAGAACGAAATACCAAAACTGGGCAGTAACTGGATTTTAGGCGAAGTAAGCCATATAATGAATACTAATAATATCGACCCCCTGGACTTTAAAAAAAAGGTCAGCACCGAGCAACTGGTGAGATTGACCATTCTCAATTCGGAAGGGACTGTCAGTGCCGCTACGGCCAAGTCCATGCTCGAAGAAATGTTCGAGACCGGGAAGGACGCCGATGCTCTTCTGAAAGAAGGCGGGAGAAGTCAAATCAGTGATAGCAGTGAGCTTGAAGAAGCCGTTAAACAGGCGATAGAAGGTAATGCTCCGGCGGTGTCTGATTATAAGGCAGGCAAGGAGCAGGCCCTGAAATTCCTTGTCGGCCAGGTGATGAAGGTTACGAAAGGTCGTGCCAACCCCCAGGTTGTGAACGACCTTATGAAAAAGAAATTAGAGGAAGTATAAGGTGAATCCGGCATTAAATATCATACAGATTGTGTTATCCGTTGCGATAGTGATTATTATCCTGTTTCAGGTTAAGGGCGGGGGACTCGGCGGTATATTCGGTCAGGCCGACAGCGTTTACAGAACCAGAAGAGGAATTGAAAAGACCCTGTTCCAGCTTACCGTTATCCTGGTCGTTATATTTATCATCATTTCCATCGTATCCCTCAGGATGGCATAATCTAAATATCACTAATCATTTCCGGCATACAGCGTCCTTATTCCCGGAAAATATTCATATCGTGATTTACCCGTCGCATATACTGGATTTATTTTTCCTTTATTGAGCGCAAAGTCTGTGCAGGCTGGACTGTTTATGCTAAAATTAGGATTGGAAATTTTCAGGAAAGTCGGAGGTAGTAAATGAAGTGTCCCGTCTGCGGGAAGGATGCCAGGGCTCATATCATTCACTGTGCCAGTTGTAATGTCTACGTTCATGAAGAGTGCTGGCAAGCGCACATGGAAACGGAACATCAGGACAAGTAGATTTGAAAAAGTGGTTAATGGTCATCAGGGCTCCGTTCCTGCCGCTTTCGCTGGTACTTGCTTTTCTCGGTGCCTGTATCGCCTGGTATGACG
>CAZIYN010000029.1:0-13589 GCA_964543495.1 uncultured Dehalococcoidales bacterium
TGGTAAGACCGAGAGCGTTCCTTATCTGGTCGCTGCTCAAACCCATTATACGACCGTAAATAGCCGCTGTTCCGCAGGTTGTTGAATTACCCCTGCTCGGAGGCGCCGGAGCAAGGTCAGGACTGGCAGCTTGCCCCGGAGGAGTCCGGTCGTTGGCGATGAGCAGTCTCGCCGCAAGGTCATCACCCACAACCATGGAAGTTATAAACTCCTTGCCGCTGATGTTCTTGATTTCACCCAGAGCAAGAGTCGTCAGAGCCGTCGTCTCGGTGATATGGGCGGCAAACCTGCGGATAGGCTTGCCGTCGATATAGATAGTCCCTGAAGTCCCGTCACCTTCTATAATGACCGTTACCTGTCCGCGGTCGAATGAGCGTCCGAATAAACAGTTAAGCATTGCTACATCGTGGACCGGCCCCTTACCGCCGAAACCCAGTATTGTGGACTCCTTTTTACCTCCCCAGTTTTTGTACAGTTCCGCTATCTCCGGATTACCGTCACATCCGGTACCGCCAATGGCATTACCGATCATATCGATAATTCGTCTCTTGGAATTATCCACCACCTCCTGCTCGATATCTTCAAAACGGGTATTCAAAACATTTGCTATCAGTGCCTCACAAACCGCTTTTTCGTCCGTATTTTCGGTACTCATAAGTTAATTCCCCTTTTCTGTCTTTCATTTACTGTACTTCGACCGTATAACTCACCTGTTTGAGTTTCATATAATATACAACTTTCGCGATTATCAAATCCAGTGGACAAAGACAGGATAAGAAAAAGAGAAGATATGCGATGTCAGCAGAAAGAAAACTTACAGATAATGCGTCCTCTCACCCGGGCTCGGACATTTTAAAGAGGTCAGTCCGATTGATAGGATATCGGTGTTCGTGGGTATAAGAAATACATCAGCCAGGCAAAGGTGACGATGAATATGATACGCTGCCAGACACCGGCCAGTCCCGTGACATTAAAAATGAGAAATGAAAGGACCATTGCCAGGATACCGACCCCGGCTGCAATTATCCTCCGTGTCCCGGTTGACTCTATAAACGCCGAGGCGATTGCAAAAAAGGTGAACGAGAAGCCTGTGATAGTGGCGAATTTGGAATGCAAATTATCTTCAAACTCGCTGAAGGGAATACCCTGAACGATGGGAGCGTGTTGAAAGAAAGCCGTCAAAACCAGCGAAATTCCGAATATAACAAGAACAACTTTATGCAGCCAGTATTTCGATAACCTTCGCCAGCCGTCTATTATCGCAGCAAGACCTAATGATACAAACACCACATTCATCATCCACGCGTTGGGAGCGCCCTGAGCGCCGAGATGACTTGTGGTGTTCTTCAGAATCGAATACTCATCCACGCTGAAAAACGGCAGTATGAACATCGAGAGTAGCATTAAGATATATGCCGTCGGGAGGAGACCGAATGTGAAGTATCTCACTTTACTGAAGTCATATTATACATACTGTTGACCATAAAAACTAATATGGGGCAAGAATTTTATAATAAAAGTTCAGTCGCTAAGCCGAAGAGACATCTTTTTTACTATATTCTATTATGTTCTTGCCCCATACCAGCAGTATGGCAAAAAAAGGTAATCCGTGTTAATCAGCAGGTACGCATCGCCCACTTATACAAATCATCCCGGGTGGACAATCGGTATCTATCGAACAGGTGAGATTCTGAATCATTTCTGCCAGTCTTTGCTTCTTCTTACCCCTGTAAACAGAGTACAAAGCGCTACCAGCTCCTATCCAGATAAGGACCGGTATACATAAGGCGAAGAGTAAGGCTATAAAACATTTACCTGAATGTCTCATATCACACCTCCCTGCAACCCTATTTTATTCGGAATATGATTCCGTATTATAAAACTAGCAGTAACCATCCATTTATTCTATAGACTCTATATCCGAAATTGGTTTAAAAAAACACCTTGTTTTTCTAAAATAATATCCCTGTTTATGTGGAAACAGGATACGGTTAAGTTTCCATGTTTATCATGCCTTTACGAATGGCATACTTAATAAGCTCGGTCCTGTTGTGAATGTCCAGCTTTTTCATTATTTTAGTCCGGTGACCGAGTACCGTCTTAATACTTATGAATAACGTTTCGGCTATTTTCCGGCTCGTGTATCCTTCGGCAATAAGTTTAAATATCTCTCTTTCACGGCCTGTAAGTCTGTCAAAAGGCTCCTCTTCAACCTGGTGGAGATAATCCTTAATCAGCGCCGAGGCTGCCGAAGGGTAAAGGAACGATTCTCCTCTATTGACGGCTCTTATTGCCGATACGAGCTCCGACCCGAGAGCTCTTTTGGGGACGAAACCGGCAGCTCCTGCCTTAATAGCCGAGAGTGTGTATTCTCTGTTATCATGCTGGGTCAATATTATCACTTTAATTTCAGGATTCTTTTTAATAATCCTGCGCGTCGCCTCCAGCCCGTCCAGTCCTGACATTGCCACGTCCATTACTATTACGTCCGGGGCAAGCTTGGCAGCATTTTCAACCGCTTCCTTACCCTCCGATGCTTCTCCGACTATTTCGAAATCGTCATATACGGCAAGCAAAGCACGAATACCGTCCCTCATCACTGCATGGTCATCTACTATCATTACTTTGATAGTGTTCATCTGAGACCTCCTTATTAAGTGGAATCTCGATATTTATCGTTGTTCCCTGACCCGGATTCGACCGGATTTCAAAGACACCGTTGACAAGACTTACTCTTTCTTTCATACCAAGTAATCCCAGCCCTCTCGGTCTATCATAAAGGCTCATTACCCCGTTCAAATTGAACCCCGTACCATCATCATGAATGCTGATTACTATCGTTTTTCTTTTAAAACGGATATCTATAGTTACACTTTCGGCACTCGCATGTTTTACTATATTATTCAGTGCCTCCTGGACCACCCTGAAGAGAGTCGTTTCAATCTGTGACGGCATTCTTCTAGCTTTACCGGTTACGTTAAATTCGGCGGCGATTCCAACCGGTTCTAAATTATTTTCTATCAACCAGCGTATCGCCGGCACCAACCCCATATCATCCAGTAATGAGGGACGAAGCTCATAAATCAATTTATGAATCTCATCCAGCATATTTATCTGTAATACCTGCGCTTTTCTTAGCAGGGATTCTATATTGCTATCGGTATTATCCGGCAGACGATTTATAGCCGCTTCAAGGTTTGCATTCACGCTTGAAAGCACCTGGCTCGTCTCATCATGTAACTCACGCGCGATTCTCTTTCTTTCTTCTTCCTGGATAGAAAACATATCCTGCAGCAGTTCTCCGCGGATTATCTCCTTGCTCTGTACTTCCTGATGAAGCGAAGCGTTCTCTACGGCAGCCGCAATGATACGGGCTATACCTTCAAGTAGCCTGACATCATCAGACGTAAATTTCCGGACCTGATAGCTGGCTACGTTCACTACTCCCAGAACCTTGTCCTTGGAACGCAGGGGAACACTGGAAAAACCTTTAAATTCCTGACTCATGAAGAGGTCTCCGTGTAACAGACGCGGGTCCTTTGTAATATCCTCAACTATGATTGCCTCTCCGTTCTTTGCTGCCCTGCCGCTTATGCCTTCTCCCAGTCGATAGGATATTACAGGGACATTATTCTTATACAAGTTTTGATTTACACGACAGGTCAGCCTTTTCTTTTCTTCATCCAGCAGGCAAATACTCCCGTTCCGTTCTCCCATAATTTCCAGAGTTTTCTCAAGAGCGCTGTCAAGAGCTTTACCCAGGTCGGATAAATCAGGAAGATGGCTTAATATCTCGGAAACCGACAAAAGAGACGACAACTCGTTCGTTCTTTTATTTATCTCCTCAGAAGACAGCTTCAATTTAGCTCTCATATCTTCGAAAGTTTCTTCCAGGATGCCGACTTCATCTGTTTTTGTAATATCTATCGAGCTAGTCAGGTCACCTTCGGCTATTTGTTGAGAAGCCGCCGTAAGCACGCTCAATCGCCTGATTACGTCTCTTGTCACAAATATAACAAAAACAAACGCAACTGCCGCCAGGATTGCTCCGTACAGGATAAGGTTCTGGCGCATTTCGTTAATCGGCGCCAGTGCCTCTTCTTCGGACTGCCTGATAACCACCCCCCAGTGCGTTTCCACCAGGGGGACAAATGCCAGTATATCCCTTCTTTCGACCTTTTGAATCGGCTCGTGACAGGTATGGCAAAGTCCCCGGGTGGGTTCTCCCTCAGCAATAAGTTCGGCAAAACGTCCGCTATGTTCGCTTTTTTCAAATGGAGAAAGCTCGGGGCCCGGGTCTGTCCTGACGAGGACTACTCCGTTCTGGTCCACTATTTCAACATAACCGGTGTCTCCTAGTCTTATCGGTTTGATAAATCCGCCTATATTCGATTCAATGAGGTTTACGGCGACAACCAGATCACATAAATCATCTTTGTATCCACTATGAATGCTGCTTGAAAGTAGAACCACAGGGACATCGAAGCCCGGTGCCATCGTAAGACCGGATATAGCTGATTCGTTTTCCTCAACTATCCGGTTGACAACAGGATAAGATGATATGTTATTCCCGATTAATTCCGGACCGGCAAACTTCGACCAGATAATATCTCCCGTTTCACCTATGAGATAAATATTATGGACTGAAATCGTCAGCCGTTTATAAGTTTCTTCAAGGTCACCGATAGAATTTATGGTCTGTTCATCAGCAGTATTTTCTTCTATTGCTTGCGCCGTGTTTACAAGCTCGGCAAGAGAGCTCCTCAGAATCTCATCAAGGTATCCTGCAACCAGCTCGGTGGCAATCATTCTATCCTCGAGCATTGCTTCCGTAGCCTGGTTAACAGCCCGCGTGCCGATAATGCCGAAGACAGCTACCGCGGAGACTACTCCGATAACTGTAAAAATCATGATTTTCTGTCTTATGGTGAGACTTGCCCTGATTTTCATCACATTGACCTTCTGTCAAGAGACATATATGTCAACCGTATCTATTAACTGCCCTGTTCTTTTTCCTTCACGAGGTTTTCCAGGGACTCAAGCTCCCTGTTTAAATTTCTTTGCCTGATGTGCAGAAATACCAGGTATCCGAAGAAAAATACCCAGATTATTGCATATGTGGCAAACATATAACCGGCGTTTTCCATTTTTAAAACTCCTTTAGCTGATTTAAACGGATAAACCGTCTCTGATTGTTTTTATCCGTATCTCTATTTGTTTCTGCGCCTTCACATGAAGCAGCAGGTAAAAGAATAATGCAGTGAATGCAAGGATACAGATAATAAGTGTCAACAACATGGGAGGTGCCAGACCTCCACCGAAAATAACCGGTCCGGGGTGCTGGGTACGCCACAGGACAATTGCCAGAGCGACTATAGGAACATCAATAAAGCCTACGATGCCCACTATGGCGGCAAACCTGGCCCCTCTGGATTCCTCGGTAGCAAACGAACGGACCATAAGATAGGCGATATATATAAACCAGAGGACCAGGGCGGTAGTTAACCTGGGTTCCCAGACCCACCATGTCCCCCAGATAGGCTTCGCCCATATCGAGCCTGTAATTAATACGAGTGTAGTAAAAATAATCCCTGTTTCAGCCGAAGCATGGGCGATATAGTCCCACTTCTCAGAGCGTTTCCAGAGATACATGGTACTCCCTATAAAAACTATGAAAAATGCCAGGAATGCTACCCAGGCGATTGGGACGTGAAAATAGAATATCCTCTGAACAACACCCATTGATTCTTCTGTCGGGACAAACATAAATACCAGATACAAAGAAACGATAATGAGAATAAAAGAAATCCCCATCATGTACTTCTTCAACATTTCGTTCCTCCTCTTATTCCTTTATCGCTTATTCTTCCAGTATCAGATTAAAAACCCAGTATGATACCACCAGGTATACGGCATCGAAAGCGATTATTATTGCCAGCCATGTCATAATATTACCCGAAGCATCGCCCGTCAGAACGATACCGGAGGCTTTCACAGCAGAAATGACCAGAGGGATTACAATCGGCAGAAAGAGTATCGGCAAGACCATATCCCGTGCTTTCGTGTTTACTGCAAGCGCTGAAAACAGGGTGCCCACCGAAACGAATCCCACCGTGGTCAGAACCGTAATGAGAATAATCTGGAATGAAATAAGCGGTATATTAAACAGTACCGTAAATACGGGTATGGCTATCGCTTCGATTATCAGCATAAATAACAGGCTGCCCAGGAGTTTGCCGAAATAAATTACCTCGCGGCTGACCGGACAGACCATAAGACCTTCAAGACATCCCTGGTCTTTCTCCGGGACGAACGAACGCTGAAGGCTCAGGACTCCGGCAAAAGTGAAGGTAGCCCATAAAATACCCGGGGCAACCGCGTTCATTTGCTCCTGGCTGGCTGCAAATGCGAAGTTGAATATTACGATTACCAGCAGCGTGAAAACCAGCACGGAGAACACTATCTCCTTCGTACGCATCTCGGAAATGGTGTCTTTCCAGGTAATAGCCAGTACTTTACTCCAGAACTTCACACTTTCGCCTCCGTGTAGTATCGGTAAGCCTGTATTAATTCATTAACGTCTACATCGCTCCCTGTCTGTTCGTAGGCGATTTTACCTTCGGCAATTATCAATGTACGGTCGCAGTTCTCCGTCACGCTATCCATGCTGTGCGTTGTCTGGACTATCGTGCGCCTTAACTGTCTTTCGTTTCTCAGGGCTTCATTGAGCATGGCGCCGGCCTGCTGGTCCAGACCGGTCCCCGGCTCATCAAGCAGGATGATACCGGGTTTATGAAGCAATGCGCGGGCAATCGATACTCTTTGCTGCATTCCGCGGGACAGATTGCCGACTCTATCAGTTATGCGCCGTGACATTCCTACCATGTCCAGTACTTCGTTAATACGGTCTTTCTTTCTGGGCACATCATACATGCGAGAGTAAAAATCGAGGTTCTCGGAAACAGTCAGACTTCCGTATAAATACGTCTGATGGGTAACTATTCCGATTTTCCGCCGCACATCCTCTGAATTCTTCTTAATATTATAGCCGTCGATAATAATTTCACCGGCGGTGGGGTTAATAATAGTGGCCAGGATTTTAATCAGCGTGGTCTTCCCGGCACCGTTCGGACCGAAGATGACTACGGACTGTCCCTCCGGTATTTCAAGGTCGATTCCCTTTAAGACAGACCGGGAACCGAAGACTTTAGTAAGCCCTTTGATTTCTACGGCATTTTGATGCGATTCAGAATCGGGGTCTTTCATCGCTGCTTACCCTTCTTGCTTTTTCCTTTCCCTTCTGTCATCAGTGCGGCTGCTTCTGCTTTTTTCGCTTCCCTCAGCTTCCGGTAACTTTTTTCGTCGATTTTACCATCGCTATAATCGTCATCCAGACCTGCAATTTCGAGAAGCAGTTCGTTTCGCTTCTTCTCCACGCCGTTTTTCACCTCTGCCTTAACCGGTACAGACCTGCCCCTCTTCCAGATAGAGCTTCCTATCAGTAAGATTATCACCAGCGCTACTCCGACGGTAACCCATATAGTTACTGCCTGATTACTGCTGCCCGGGAGATTTGTTAAGCTTGCCGTTACGGTATTACCGCGGGCGTATTCACCTCCGGTTAAATGGGTGAATATGATACCGTTTATATCCATAGGCTCAGATTCCAGAAGTTGCGTATTCTTTACTTCTACATCCTCTCCCTGAAGAAGCAAATCATACCTTGATACAGGGTAATATACATCCTGTGAAAAATCGTATTCGCCCGAATGGTCATGGATTATATAGGAATAGGCTATCTCGCTGGCTCCGGGCAGGATTGGCATGGAGTAAGAAAAGCCGTTTTCGGTAGCTGACACGCAGCATTCCATCAACCCCATCGTCAGTGACAGATGGACGGCTCCCCGGGGTAAAGAAAATTTCAGGGTCTGCCTTTCTTCTTCAGAACCGTCTACCTCCGTACCGATATAAGTCCGGTCCGAGGCATTCATAAAGAGGAGGTATTCTTTAATCTCGAGGTCCTGCTCGCCTATATACACGATTGTGTGAGCCATAGCAATCTGGACCGCTTCGTCGCTTGTGGTGGATTCATATACCACAATCTCAGCGGTTTTTAACGTCTCTCCTTCGTCAAAACTGAGCAGCTCGCTGGAATATTCCGCTCCCTGGTAGACAGCGGTTAACATAATACTGTCAAAGGATTCCATATCCAGGTCTTTAAATTCAAAATGCCCTTCTTCATCGGACTTTACGGTGATGGAGTCCGCTTCGGCATCATCCTTGTACGGTTTCAACGTAACATCCACACCGGCGACGCTGCCGCCGTTTTCTGTACCGTTAATGATACTGCCCTCAACCGCAACAGTCTCCGAATCCGCCGCGTGGACAGTTGCCGGGAATAATAAGCTCATTAACATAACCGGAATTAATAAATACTTGACCAATGTTTTACTCCTTGCCCAGCCTGGCACCACAATGGGAGCAGAACCGGGCCCCCTCCTCAACACTCCTGCCGCATTCGGGGCAAATATTATCTTTCACGCGTCGAAGCTGCGCTACCTGTTTTTCAATTTCATCGTCGATTGAAGTCCTGGAAGTCCTGGCAGGTTTACCGGGTACCTTCTTCGGCTCTTTTGTCTCCGTTTTTCCCGGCCAGAAGGCCAGCAGTCCGCCGAAGGTATGCAAAAATCCGCCGACCCATATCCACATAACCAGCGGATTAATCAATATTTTAAATGTCGTTCCGGCGTTGTCCGCCAGGATAACATACACGTCTTCGATAGCAGTGGAACGTATAGCAACTTCCGTTACCGCTCCCTCATAGCTTCTATGCAGGAATCTTTCCGGCACCAGCTTCTGGACCAGTCTGTCGCCCCGGTAAAGAGACATATTTGCTCTTGTTGTGATTCTGCTTACCGTTTCATCATTCTCTATACTGTCATAAACAATCGTATAGTTACCGATATCCGCTTCCTCACCCGGACTTAATACAAAATCCTTTTCGGCAGCGAAGAAAGACGAACCTATTACACCGATTGCTATAAATATAATGGAAATGTGAATAATATAACCACAGTATCTGGAACGGTGATTAATGAGAAAACCCCAAAAAGCCTTTAAATAGTTCTCTGCTCTCGATTTCCGGCGTACCCTCGTCTCCCGGAACCATTCGAAGATTATACTCAGCATGACAAATCCGCATAATACGAACCCGACAACTGCGTACCACTGTCTCATTCCGGTAATTAATAGAATCAATCCCATAATTACCGCACCGGTTCCCGGCCACAGGAATTTACGTATCAGGTCTCTGACTGATGATTTTTGCCAGCCGATGAAGGCACAGATTCCGGCGAGTAGAATTATCGCCAGAAAAACAGGCCCGTTAACACGGTTAAAGAAGACTTCATTCAGTTCAATTCTGGTACTGCCGAATGCCTCCGAAAGGGCAGGGAATACGGTTCCGAAGAATATTATTACTGCGGAGCCGAGAAATAGTATGTTATTTACCCAGAAGGTACCTTCCCGTGATACAAGGTTTTCTATTTCGGTATTACTCTTGAGAGTGTCCTTCCGGTAATACAATAGTATCAGTGAACCGATAAAGCTGATTATTAGAAAGGTAACAAAGAACGGAATTACAGACGGTTCGTTAAAATCGTGGACCGAGACCAGAATACCGCTGCGGTTAACGAAGGTCCCGAATATAGCAAGATTGAAGGTGATAATTATCAGTGCTATATTCCATCTTTTAAATATCCCCCTTCTCCCCTGCATGATAATCGAGTGAATAAACGCCGTCGCTACCAGCCAGGGCAGCAGACCTACATTTTCGACCGGGTCCCATGCCCAGTAGCCACCCCAACCGAGCTCAACATACGCCCACCACGCTCCGGTCAGGTTCCCGATTCCAAGCAACAGCCACGATAGTATAGTCCACTTTCTTGCCGGTACCAGCCAGTTGTTATCCGCTGTTCCCGCCAAAAGAGTTCCTATGGCAAGTGCAAACGGAACCGCAAGACCTATATAACCCGCTAAAAGCAGGGGGGGATGAAATATCATCCCCGGATTTTCCAGCAGGGGATTGATTCCTCTGCCATCCGGAGGTATAAAATCCAGTGTTGCAAAGGGATTCGATTTCGATACCAGCAGTATCAGTAAAAACACCTGAACGAGCATTACAATAGAAGCTGCATACAGGTTCGAGGTATCCGCTTTATCTCTCTTTTTCCATCCTATTGCCAGGGAAAACAGAGCAAGCACCAGAGCCAGAAAAAGCAATGAGCCGGTGTTACCCGCCCAGAGGGCACTGAAAACATAAGCGAACGGCATATCCAGGCTGGTGTGAGAATATACATATTCTATCTGGAAATTGTGAGTTAGCAGTGCTATGAGCAGGATCAGTGTAGAAAGACAAACGAAGCCGAGAGAAATAAAAAGCCCCAGTCGTGCGCTATCGGTTATGTACTGACTTTTCCCCCGTGCTCCGAAAATGTATGCGCCGGCGGAGTATATCGATGCTGCGAGTGCCAGAAATAGAGAAATTAAGCCAAAATCCGCCATGGATAGACGTTTACAGAGATATCTTACTCTTCAGGGACATATTTGGAGGGACACTTTGTCAGTACTTTGTCCGCTTGAAATACACCCTCTGAATCGAGACGGCCCTCGACGACAACTTCGATGTCGTCCTTAAAAGCATCCGGAACGACGCCCTCATAGAATACGTGCAGGCTTTCTCCCCCCTCAGTCACTATAAAACTGAGTGTAAGACCTCCGTCCTCCCTTTCAATAGAATTACTCACTACCTGTCCGTTAACCCGCACGTTTGCGCCGTCTATTGAAGCGTTTTCCCTGACAATTTCACTGACTGTGTAGTAATAAGTAGCTGAATTGGTGAAACCCGCGTAACCCAGGTAGCTGACAGCTAAAATAATGATAATCCCACCGATGATAAATTTTCTTTTACCCAACGCATAACCACCTAAAGAATACTAATCTTATCATATTAGTATTCTTATACTATATCTTATTATAGCCCCATCGGGTATTTTTTACAAAATAGCAGGCTAATTTGCCGGCTGATGACAGGTAGTACACAGGTCGTTTGTGCGCCCCTCATGGTCGGCAGGAACAGCCGTAGCCTCTCCCAGACCCGTCTCATGACACATCAGACAGTTTTCACGTCCCGCTATATCATGCGGTGTCGGGGTCGCAACAGACCCGGTAGATTCTTCCTCTTCTTCCTCCTCAACCACTTCTTCTTCCTCTTCTTCGGTCACTTCTTCCTCTTCTTCAGTTACCTCCTCCTCTTCTTCCTCAGCTATCTCTTCTTCTTCGGTAACCTCCTCCTCTTCCTCAGTCATCTCCTCTTCTTCGGTTATTTCTTCTTCAGTCGATGTAGTTGGCGTCGAACCGCCGCATGCCGCAAGCAGCATCGTCGATAAGAGGCCACAAATTACAAGAAAGGTTATTATTCTCTTAAGTCCCAATTTATTTTCTCCTTAGTTTTAAATGAGTTAAATATCTTTACAGGATTGTCAATTGTCGGCAGAACCCGTACTGGATTCTGCCGACAATCTTATTACAGGTGTAGCACTATTCAAGGGCAGCGATAGATGCATTGATGACATCACGGGTGAAAGTGGGATTATGGATACCTCCGCTTGCATCACCATGCAGCAGGTAGTAGTTCCAGCCAGCCTTCACAATTGCCTGACCAGCTGCTGAAGTAGCAAGAGTCCCCTGGCCTACCTTGGTATCCGAAGCCAGGCGTACATGCTCGTAGGTTGTACCGTCAACCGTGACGTCCATTGCCTGACGACCATGTGACTCTATAATTTCCACGGAAGTCACTGTATTCGAAGAGGTGATGTTGACATCAGCACCACCCGCACCCATTCCAACGAGTACCACTGTCTTGCCGCTGCTCGTTTGAGCATTAATCTCGGCAAGAATAGCAGCCTCGATAGCCTCTTTGAGTTCTTCCATCTCGGAATGAGTAGCTTCCTCGAGAGTGCCTCCGTCGTATGCTCCATGGCACTCACCGCATATCTCCGCGCTGGCTTCAAAGCTGTGGTTGGTACCCGAAAGGTTGTAGCTAAGCTCCGCCGGAGGCGGTGTTATCTGCATATGACAGGTAGTACAGGTATCCTCGATATACGAATGCGGTGAACGAGCACCTACAGTTACGAAGTACGCATTCTGTCCCATCAGGACATCCGCCTGAGCCGCAACATGGGGAGCTCTGTCATCCTGTGTAGGCATTGCCACATCGTTACGTTCACCGTTACGGGTATTGTGGCAGGTCATACACAGGGCTCCGTTTCCTACACCAAGGGCCTGGAATCCGGCAGGAAGCATCGCAGTATTGTCCATAACACGCAGGTTGACATCATTGGCATCACCAGAGGTAGTACCGACATCGTGCGGGTCATGGCAAACTGCACAGGTAACAGGTTCTGCCGTATCTGCAGTCCAGGTTATATCGGCCTGCAGGTTTCCGGAATTACCGGCTTCGAGTTGTGGAAGCCAGGCGATAAAGCCCTGTCCGGCGTGACAACGAGCACAACTGGAACTGGTACCACGACTTATAGCCAGCTCATAACTGGCATGAGCGCTTTCCTCCCATTGCTGGAAACGCCCGTGTCGCGGCGGTTCGCCGTGACACACGCCACAAACGTCGGAAGAGATGCTGATTCTCTCCACATCGCTGGTGCCGTTGGCATGCAGCGCGCTGTTGTTGGGTCCATGACAGTTTTCGCACTGGATATTCGTCAGACTCGCCGTATCGGGGAAATCGTTGACGACTTTATCCCAGTTACCGGGAGCGGCATGGAACAGGTTAGCGGCTATGAAAGCATCATAGTCTTTTGCTTCGTCCACGCCACCATTATCGACGCTCTTGTCGAAACCGACAGTATGGCAGGCAAAACAGTTTTCACTGTAATGCGTGCTGGTGTTTATCTGGGTCGAGAATATCTCGGCATGACCGGAGACCTTCCAGGTTGCGAACTGGTCTTCGGCTATATCGCCGTTATGGCAGACGGTACAGCCTTCGGATTTCGGATATCCCTTTGTATCGATGCCCGAAATAGCTCCCGCCCAGGTACCGGCATAGATTTTTACCTCTGTACCGCTAACTCCTTCGATAAGTGAATATTCACCGGCTACGTCGGGAGTGAACACCGGGTCCTGAAGGGTCGCACCCTCCAGAGAAACCTGTGATTCCTCCGGAGCCGTTATGCTCCAGTTATAAGAAATCTGGTCCTTCCCGTGGATAAGTACAGCCGAGCCGACAGGAACGTTGCTGATACCACCATTCCATACATACGGAAGGTGTGTAGCTACCTCAACCTCATCGCTATAAGTACCGCTGGAAGTTACCACCGTCAGTTTGAAAGCAGTCACTTCAGCTTCCTCGAGCGCATGCGGGTCTATTCCCACCACGCTAAACCGGTCTTCGGGTTCAAGGATGTAAATCAATTCATCTTTGTACTGTTTAGCCGTGGCAAGAGTCACTTCCAGTGTAGAAGTATCTTTACACGCCAGTTTGGCTGAGGCACCGGTTGTCTGCGTCCATTTATAGG
>CAZIYN010000030.1:0-1322 GCA_964543495.1 uncultured Dehalococcoidales bacterium
AGCCAGGGGAAAGCCTTTTACCAGTGAAATAAAATACCGGATAGGTGATACCTTCACGGACGTCAGCTGGACCCAGGAAAACGCTGTTGAAAAATTTAAACACAATGCGGAAAGAATTTTAACAGGTGGTAAAATCGACCGGGCGGTTCAAACGTTACTGGAGGTGGAAAAACTCGATAATATCTCACAATTAATCAGTGAAATTACTTTGTAAGATAAAATACATATCATATCCAGTAATTATATTTCGCGAATATCAGCGATATATCTAATATCGCTCATCCTCCATTGATTAACAGCATCACAGGTTCCTCTATAGGTTATGTAGTATAATACTACCACTATGTGGTAGTATTGCTATATATAGATGATACTGATTCCGGTTTAGTATTCCCCAGATTTTAATAGTATGAAGACACTAAGTACACTCACATTGAGAAAAAGAATCGGGCTGCTTGCATTATTGACTCTTGGTATCGGGCTGGTTATCTTCAGCTGGCTGGGAATATATTCCATCAACGAGAGTATTAATACAACCCTGAATGAACGACTTATCATAGCCAAGACGCTGGCAGGCCAGATGGACCAGACTTTAACATATATCACCGTTCAATTGCAGAACATTTTCTCTTCTGATAACGGCATACCGGATGAAAATGAGTTTGATTCCGCTGCAAGTAAAGCAGCGCTTATATTCGAACAATCTGGGATTCAGACGGCGGATATATTAATGATTGACAAATCCGGAGAAGTATCAAATGTTGCCCCGGAAAATCCGGCGTATACCGGAGTCGATATGTCTGTCTACCCGGATGTTAAAAATACTATTTTAACAGGAAAACCGGTTATTTCAGGACTGGTATCCGGACCTTTTAGTGAAACTCCCGTTGTACTGATAATTACTCCGATTACAGATGGTGAAGATAATGTAATGGGGGCACTTGCCTGCTCTATTGACATTATGAAAGAGAATATCAGTCCCTTCAACGATGGTATTCAGGTAGGGAAAACCGGATATATGGAGATAGTTGACAGCAACGGTATGGTCATAGCCAGGACCAGACCCGGTTTCCCTCCGGAATTATTTGAAAAAAGCGACCACCCTGTCCGTTTTGCCACCCTGATTACCGAAGGTCAGGCATCCGTCGGCACCTGCCACAGATGTCATGAAGCCGGGGGAGAAATAAATAAACAAAAAGATATTCTTGCGTTTGCCCCTTTGCAGACGGCTTCCTGGGGGATTGCTATAAGGCAGTCCGAAGAAGAAGCGCTGTCACCGGCGCAGGAGGTGGAAAGAAATTTCCTCATCCTGGGCATAATCC
>CAZIYN010000030.1:1332-6416 GCA_964543495.1 uncultured Dehalococcoidales bacterium
TAAACCGATTAGAATGCTTACATTTGCCGCGAAGAAAGTAGCGAGTAACGAATTCGATGCCGATATCCCGCTTCAGCGCGGAGATGAAATCGGGGAATTGAGTGCTGCCTTCGCCGATATGAGGCAGGAAATTGCCAGGGCAAGAGATAACATGATATCCGATTATAAGGAGGCGAAGTATAAAGAAGAATTACGCGGACAATTACTGAGCAGTGTTATTGCGGCTCAGGAAGAGGAGCGGAAAAGAATAGCAAGAGAACTCCACGACGAGTACGGGCAGACACTTACCGGTCTATTAATGAATATCGAATCGCTGGAAGATATGCTTAGTCCTGAACAGTCGGATATCAAGAAAAAAATAACAAATGCCAAATCGATTCTGGTTCGTACGCTCGAAGATATGCGTAAACTTACACTTAATCTGCGTCCGTCTTCACTGGATGACCTCGGGCTTATTGCGGCTATCAATGCCCATCTCCAGATGCAACTGGGGGGGTCGGATACAAAGGTGAGTTTCAAACACTATGAAGTCGGTAAACGACTGAATCCGTCTTCTGAGACTGCCATATTCCGAATAATCCAGGAAGCTGTGCACAATACTATGAAACATGCAAACGCCGGTAATATTGACATCGAACTCCTGTCGAACGACGGGAAAATCACACTGAAAATTGAAGATGACGGGCAGGGATTCGATACCGATAGTCTAAATACACCTGAACCCAGGACACAGTCATGGGGTATTATCGGGATGAAAGAGAGGGCTGAATTACTCCACGGGACCTTCAGTATTTCATCAACGCCGGGAGAGGGTACCTCTATACAGGTAGTTATACCAGTTGATGCAATGCAATCAGACGAAAAATCAAATAACCGGATAACGGAGAAATAATGAAAGGAAATATATTCCGGTTAATATAATTCACAGGAAGGTAGACCGATGCGCATACTGATAGTCGACGACCATGTAATAGTACGGGAAGGCTTGCGTAGTATACTCGAAACAAAACCAGATATTGAAATAATCGGAGAAGCCACTAATGGCTCTGAAGCCCTGTCTTTAACGGAAGAATTAAGGCCGGACATTGTCTTGATGGATATCACTATGCCTGTTATGAACGGTCTTGAGGCTACCTCACTTTTAAAAAAGAAAGCTCCTGAGGTCAACATACTCATTCTCACCATGCATGAAGACGACCAGTATTTCTTTAAAATACTTGAAGCCGGAGCCTCCGGTTATTTTGTCAAAGGGGGGTCTTCATCCGAGCTATTATCAGCCATCCGCGCGGTTTACGAGGGTCAGGTCTTTCTGTATCCCAGCATGGCTAAAAAACTACTCGGCGATTATATGGAGCGGGTCAAGTCCGGACAAAACAGAGACGACTACGACGGTCTGACTAACCGTGAACGAGAAATACTGCAACTGATAGCCGAAGGTAACAGTAATACGGAGATTGCCTCCCGGCTGTTTCTCAGCCCGGCTACCGTGCAGACACACCGGGCAAATATAATGGCAAAGCTGGACCTTCACAGCCGTACAGAACTCACCAAGTACGCCATCAGCCACGGATTAATCACGCTGGACTGATATCTCAACTGCTTATATAATCCTGTTCTCTCACGCTCCCCTAATTCCATCATACAGTGTAGTCCAAATACTCTGTTCTATGTATGTCTGATACTTATTCTCATATGTTAATTTGAGTATAAGACATACTTCATTATCGTACCCGTCAGGCAGGATGACTCTACCGGATATATTGGATAAAACGGGTTTGTATATCTGTTTCTCGATAAGCACATTATTAAGGGAGGAATAAACAGAAATGAGTATATGGGTAATCTTTGTTATTGGCCTGGCTGCCGTGGTATTGCTGGTAGCTGCCATAAGAATCGTCAAGCAGTACGAACGAGGAGTCCTCTTGAGGTTCGGAAAGCTGGTAGGCATAAGAAATCCCGGTTTCAATGTCATTATTCCGTTTATCGACCAGCTGGTTAAAGTCAGCCTGCGTGTTATAACCACCGTACTGGAGCCTCAGGAAGTAATCACCAAGGATAACGTGACAGTCAGGGTAGATGCCGTGGTCTACTTCATGGTAATCGATCCTGAAAAAGCGGTCATCAACGTCGAAAGCTACAAGCAGGCTACGATACAGCTCGCCCTTACAACGATGAGGAGTGTCCTGGGACAATCGGAACTCGACGAACTGCTGGGGCACCGGGATGAAATCAATCTCAGGCTGAGAGAAATTATCGATGAGCAGACTGAAGAACCGTGGGGAATCAGGGCGACTCTGGTAGAAATAAAAGATGTATTACTCCCGGAAACAATGCAGCGTGCAATGGCCAGGCAGGCCGAATCGGAACGAGAAAAACGGGCAAAAATAATACACGCTCAGGGTGAGCGCGAAGCCGCAAATACTCTGGCCGAAGCTGCCGAGATAATCCAGAGTCAACCGGCTGCATTGCAGTTGCGTTATTTACAGACTCTCGTTGAGATTTCAGGTGAGAGAAACAGCACTGTAATTCCGCTTACGCTTGATATCACCAACGCGTTGAGTAGCTTGCAGAGTCTGAAACAGCCTCAGCAGTAAGTTAACTTAAACAGAAAGCCAAAAACAGGATTTATTCCGGTGACTGAAGTTTATGCGTAAACGTAGTTTTATTTTTCTGATATTAACATGTTTCACGGTACTAGTAGGTTTTTCGATTATGGGAAATACCAGTGTCGTGCATGCAGATTCCGATGATAGCCAGCCTCTGGACTGTCTGAGCTGTCATCCCCGGGACCTTGAATATCATGATGTTTTAGGTACTGGTAACAATGCATGCTGGTCGTGCCATGATGAGACAGACATGTCCAGTTTAAAACTTGCGAATGGGACTCTGGTTCATCCGGATGATTCCAATGAACTTTGCGGTCAATGTCATCAGGCACGTTATGAAGCCTGGCGAGAGGGTACACACGGATTTCCCGGAGTTATTGCAGAAGGTAATTGCATCGCCTGCCATAATCCGCATGAACCTCAAGTATCACTGCAGGGGAAAACCAAACAACATCCGGAACCTGCTCCTTCTCCGCCGGACCCGCCGTTTGACTTCGTTATGATAGCCTCTGTATCGGCGGCGTTTATGACAGGTCTGGGTATTATCGTAGTAAGACGGGGAACAGAGTAATGAAAGGTATAACCCGCAGGGATTTTATTAAATACGTTTTAGCAGCAGGCGGAACAGCGGCTCTGTTCAAAACCGCCGGACTGGTTCTTTTTAAAGATAACGCACAGGCCAATACGTTAGAAAAAGATGAAAAAGAAACTATAAACAAGTCAGTACAGCGTATCGCCGACGGTATCGATACGGTCCCCATACCGGGTAAAAAATTCGCCATGGTAATAGATGTAGGCGCCTGTGTCGGATGCAGGAGATGCCAGTGGGGCTGTAAAGAGGAAAATAACATTCCGGACTCCATCTCTCCGCCATGGATAGAAGTGTTCCAGCTCGATGAAAAAGAGGGCTTGACGGGCGGTCTTTCGATTGAAGAACTAAAAGCCGGGAGCGCCACATCTTACACGGATTCGCCCGAGGAAGGTAAGTGGTATATGCCGGTGCAATGTAACCACTGTGATAATCCTCCCTGTGTTAAGGTGTGCCCCACGGGAGCCACCTACAAAGATAAAGACGGGTTTGTCCTGATGGACTATGACAGATGCGTCGGTTGTCGTTTCTGCGTGGTCTCCTGCCCCTATAGCAACCGCCGTTTTAACTGGTTGCAACCTGTGCTTGCTGAAGAAGATATCAATTCCAAGGTGCCTGTCCGACCGGTCGGAGTACCTGAAAAATGTACGTTCTGTGTCCACAGGACCCGGGAAGGAAGACTCCCCCGCTGCGTGGAAGTGTGCCCGGTCCAGGCAAGGCATTTCGGCGACCTGGAAGACCCGGAAAGCGAAGTATCCAGACTGGTCGAGGAAAACCTCGGTTATAAACTGCTTGAAGAACTGAATACCAGGCCGAGAATCATATATATAACACGCGGGAAAAAATTTCTGGGATAGACGATGTTAAATAGAGTGATAGAAAATCGCGAAGACCCGGTAATGAGACCGTTAATCCATACAGGCAGGGCTTTTTATATCCTGGCTGTAATAATGATAATTCTGGTCGTCTGGTTCATGTATGCCTGGATTACTCAGCTAATCCAGGGACTGTACGTAACCGATATGAGAACACCGGTAGGTGCCGGCTGGGGTATATATATAAGTACCTTTGTGTTTTTTGCCTGCATGGCTCATGGCGGAATGGCTATCTCCGCTGCAGTACGAATATTGAATTTGAATAAATATAGACCAATTGCCAGGATGGGCGAGGTCCTTACGGCAATCACGCTGATTATGGCCGGGCTCAGTATCGTTATCGACCTCGGAAGACCGGACAGGGCAGTAAATATGTTTTTATACTGGCCCGAGAGAATCGCATCATCTCCTCTTACCTGGGATATGACGGTAATTATTCTCTATTTCACCATGTCCACCACTTTTCTGTGGATGACTATGCGTAAAGACCTGTACAGATATGTGGAGAGATTCGATAGAAGGGGGATACTATATAAAGTTTTACTTATCGGGTACAGCCCCGACCAGGAATCGGAAATCGGTAAAACCGCAAAGTGGCTTTCAATAGCCTTTTTGGTCTTGATAGTGATGCTGAGCGGCGGAGTAATACCCTGGATTTTCGGACTTCAGTCGGGCCGTCCGGGCTGGTTCGGGGCCATGGCGGGTCCGTATTTCCTTACTGCAGCCCTGGCGACATCGATGGCTGCCGTAATCGTAATTGCGGCAATACTGCGAAGGATTTACCGGTGGCAATCGTATATCAAGCCTGAAATTTTCAAGGGACTGGGAGTAATACTCGCCTTACTCACTCACCTGTATATTTATCTTACTATAGCCGAACAGTTCACCATGAGATATGCCTCGACTCACGCTGAAGCGGCTGTATCCGAAATTCTCCTTCAAGGAGAATTCGCCCCGATTTACTGGACGATGCTGGTCCTGGGGCTCGCCCTGCCCGCGATAGTGCTGCTGGCC
>CAZIYN010000030.1:6426-13238 GCA_964543495.1 uncultured Dehalococcoidales bacterium
GGTTTAATATCGGTATCACGGTAGTATCGTCACTCGTAATTCTGGTTGCTTTCTGGGTAAAACGGTTCCTCATAGTTGTCCCGTCACTGTTGAGGCCTTTGATGCCGTTCCAGTCAGGTACATATAGCCCCAGCTGGGTAGAATGGTCCGTGGTGATAGGAATAATTGCGCTGGCCGTATTACTTTATATGCTATTCATTAAACTATTCCCTATTATGGAGCTTGAAGAAGAATGATAGGCTTAATAATCGCCGGTCTTATATTAGTTCCGCTCCTGGCAATGATGATGGTAAGTGTTATTACCTCGCCGAGGTCGGTGAAAGTAGCTGGCATGTTTACCACGGTATTTCTTTTACAAATCGTCATTATGATTGTATGTTTTACGGCTCTCGGCTGGATTTTCGGACTGGTTATGCAATGAAAAGCGAAATGTATAATTTATTATCCCGGACAGAACTTATTAAGAGATACTTATGACAGATAAAAAAGATGCGATACGGATAATGATAGTAGACGACCACGCGGTAGTCCGCGAAGGGCTCCGCACGCTTTTAGAAGCACAGCCGGATATGGAGGTGGTCGGCGAAGCCGCTAACGGGGAAGAAGCGGTAAATAAGTCTTCCGAACTTAAACCCGATATTATTTTGATGGATATAGCTATGCCCGTTAAGAACGGTCTTGAAGCTACTTCAATAATAAAAAGAAACAGTCCCGAGATTAACATCCTTATCCTTACGATGCACGATGACGACCAGTACTTTTATAAGATACTTGAAGCCGGAGCTTCCGGTTATTTTGTTAAAGGAGGCTCTTCAGCCGAGTTATTATCTGCTCTCCGAGCAGTTTACGATGGTAACGTTTTCCTTTATCCCACCATGGCAAAGAAGCTGCTTGGCGATTATCTGGAGAGGGTTAAGTCCGGTTACCACAAAGAGAGTTATGGCGGACTCACCAGGCGTGAGCGCGAAGTCCTTACGTTAATTGCCGAGGGTTACAGCAACCACCAGATTGCCTCGGAATTAAATCTCAGTCCGACGACCGTACAGACGCACCGCGCCAATATAATGTCAAAACTCAATCTGCACAACCGTACCGAACTTGTTAAGTATGCTATCAGCCACGGATTGATTACTCTGGATACTTAAAACGCAGTAGCGGTATGCACTGTTTTTAGTAGTTCTCCTCGCTAATTCCTCTGTATTTTCCTGCATAATTAACCGATTCTAAGTAGTCCGTTTACTCAACAATGAGGATATCAGTCATTTTTTTCCTGTGATACTCTGACTGAAAAGGTATCACGAATTATCAGATATCTTCCAGGCAGGAGGTAAAATATGCAGAATATTCAGAATATGAACGAGAGTTATTCTACAGGTTACTTGCTTCGCATAGGCGGACTTTTTACAGCCGTGTTCAGCCTGCTCGGCGGAGCGATTTTTACCTTCGCAGTCCCCAGTTCATGCAGTGTGGTCGGCGGGTTCGGAATGGTATTTTTCACCATACTGCTGGCTGCTTCGATTATAGCTTTTGTCCTGGGACTGGTTCTCGATAGAAGAAGTTAGAAAACGCATACCGGATTTGAACCGATATTGAATCGAGGAGGTACCGCATGATACATTGTCGCAACTGTTTCATAGCACTGGTTCTGGGAATATGTACTCCCATACTTATATGGGTTGGATTGGGGAGTGCTATCTACCAGTCTCTCGATAGAAGAAGGA
Source organism: uncultured Dehalococcoidales bacterium (assembly GCA_964543495.1). Taxonomy (GTDB): domain Bacteria; phylum Chloroflexota; class Dehalococcoidia; order Dehalococcoidales; family UBA2162; genus CAYVOV01. The sequence goes on from CAZIYN010000030.1 coordinate 8,148, forward strand.
CCGTGTTAAAAGTCGGACACTCACAGACGTAGTAAGACACTATTGTCTCATTACAGGCCGTTTTTACCGATTCTTAATTACGTATACCCATTACTGCCGGTCGATGAAAGACCGGCAGTAATACTATCATAGCAGTATCGATTTGAATACGTTGCATTCACGGCATAGTTCTATCTTATCAGCCCAGGACTTATGCCTTCTCCCCTGACAGAAAGTGCCGTTCAGAAACCAGCAGAAATCACCCGCACCCAGCTCCCAGGCAATACACTGGTCCCTCCATTCCTGCGGGCAGTTTTCGGTATCCCAGCAAGGATTATCATCGCCGTATTGCTTGTTTTTGAGAGCAAGCAGAAACAGCAGCTGTCGTTCTGCGCTTGCCGGTATTTTTCTCCAGCCCTGTTCGAAACTCTGTACCGCTTTTACTGAAACGCAGAGGCATCTGGCAATCTGTTCCTGGGTTTTTCCGAGATAGTGTCTGACTCGGGCGAATTCAGTATCTTTCATGAGCTCTCTTCCGGATTCAGTTTAAATAATATCATAGTACCGGTAACTTCGAATATACCATACAGTAAATATAGTTAATACTACAGGGTGGTATAACAGATTCCACAACCTTGTTCCGTCAACAAGAAGTGAGACAGCCCGGTGCAACAAGTACTTCTTTTAAGCCGGTTGTTTGTACTGCATTTAAAGTATTGAGCAGTCCGTTCTTTCCCTGTGGGACAATCGACTAGGCAGAGTGTTGATGCTTTCTTAAACTGTATAGTATAATACTAGTAATACTATCGACATAGTAAAGAATATGAATACAGGCACTTATTTGCGGATTAGCAGGGTGTTTATTCCGTAAAGACAAGGTATTTTCAAGCTCAATTCCGTATATTATTGTACTCCACAATCGCAGATTACCAGCAATATAATTAAAAGGAAGTAATAATAATGAATCTAGCAGTTCTGCCACTCATATCAAGTATAGTAAGTCTTGTATTCGCACTGGCCGTCCTTGACCAGTATTTCGCAAGACGAAAGCCCTATCAGTTAGTCTGGGCAATAGGGCTTATTATGTACTTTATAAGTACAGGGACCGAGTTCATATACGGTATATGGGGGTTGAGTCCCCTGGTATATCGGCTCTGGTATTTAGTCGGAGCTATATTCGTTGCAGCGTATCTGGGAATGGGCACAATTTACCTGCTCATGCCTCGGCGTTTTGCTCATATCACGATGATAATACTGCTTATAGCTTCTGTATATTCCACTTATGCCGTTTTTACCGCAGACTTTGACCTGAGTTCTCTAAGCAGTCTCTCCGGAGTAGCAATGCCTGCAAGCGTGAGAATGATGACCCCCTTCTTCAATACGTTCGGTACTATTGCCCTGGCCGGGGGAGCCGTTTACAGTGCCTGGGTATTCTGGAGAAAACGTATCATGCCGCACCGCGTAACTTCTAACATTCTTATTGCGGTGGGAGCTATACTGCCGGCATTCGGCGGTCTTCATATCAGATTAGGCGGAAACATTCCATTGTTTTACATATTTGAATTGATAGGCATAGTCCTTATCTTCGTTGGTTTCCTGAGGAGCAGCGAGGTATTTGGTATCTATAGAATTCCTCTGGTACATGGATTTAGCCGTATTGAACGGTGAAGTATGAACGCTATCCGGATAAAAAGTCGAAATCTAATAAAGTGGGAAAATTGTAAATGAGGAAGCTGGTATTATTCTTAATCATAGGATTTGTTATTGCGGGTTTCTCCTTCTTTATAGATAGTCCCGATACAGCTTCTGCTCTCGATGAGAATAACTGTCTTTCGTGTCACGGCACGGAAGGATTATCTAAAAAAGATGAAAACGGCAACGAAATATCTCTTTATGTGGACGAACAAAGAGCAAATATCGCTGCTCACAGATATATAGATTGCACAACCTGCCATACTGTGGAGCCGCACGAAACCGATACCCCCCTGAATAAGCTGTCGCTTGCTGAAAAGTGCGGCACCTGTCACCAGTACCAATATAAAGTACATCTGGAGAGTGTTCACGGACAGGCGCTGGTTCATGGCAATCCGGATGTTGCTACCTGTGTCGACTGTCACAGTAATGAGAATAATCCTCACAGCGTAATAAGAGTACTCGAATACAGTGCCCCGACCTATAAAAAGAACATAGCCCAGACATGTGCCAAATGTCATGGCGATGAAGAACTGATGGCCGATTATGGCATAGTCGAAAAAGTTTATGAGTCCTATATGCGCAGCTTCCATGGAAAAGCGATGCAGCTCGGGACCTATGAACTGAGCCAGCTGGATAAAGCCACCTGTACTAATTGTCACGGCACTCATGATATCAAGGGTGTGAACGACCCCGATTCACCTGTGGCAGGCCTGGTCAATCTGGCAGCAACCTGTGAAACATGCCATCCCGGCGGAGGAGTAGCACTGGCATCGGGTTTCCTCGGTCACGAAGAAGCGTCTACTGAGAACGTTCCACCGGTTTATTACACGGAGATACTGTTTAAAATTCTACTTACTACAGTACTGGCTTTCGGAGCGGTGGTAGTGGTTCTGGCATTCTACAGATTTACTGTAAACAAGTGGAGGGAATAAAAATGGCAACAGCTGTTGAAGCGTTATCTATAAGGACGACCAGTGACGACAGGATAAAACGTTTTGATGTTCACCAGATAGTCCAGCATGCTGGACTCATGGTCAGTTTTATTCTGCTGGTACTCACCGGTCTGCCGATGAAGTTCAACGCCTGGGCGATAAGTATCTGGTGGACCGGACTATGGGGTGGAGTCGAGGTACTCCGTTCGGTACACCATTTTTCCGCCTGGATAATTATTATTGTATCCGTTTACCATGTAGCCTATCTGCTGTATTCGATGATTGTCCTGAAGAGACCTTTCCCGGTAAAGATGATTCCGCGCGCGCAAGACGCAAGAGACATGATTCAAGAGATAGCCTACTATATCGGAATAAAAAAGGAAAAGCCGAAGATAGACAGGTTCAACTGGAAAGAAAAGTTCGATTACATGGCACTGTTCTGGGGGATGCCTGTCATGGCAGGTTCCGGACTGATACTGATGTTTCCCGTGTTTTTCACCAAATTCCTCCCCGGGTGGATAGTCCCGGCGGCCCTGGTGGCGCACAGTGATGAAGCAATGCTGGCCTTGACCTGGATATTTGTAGTCCATATATTTTTCAACCATTTTACACCTGGAATATTTCCTCTCAATACGTCGATATTCACGGGCAAGGTATCAAGAGAACGTTATAAAAAAGAACATACACTCGAATACGAGCAGCTGGTTGAAAGCGGTGAGGTAGCAGGGGATTGATAAGGAATTTACGGGAAATATTCAGTGACTGGCTGATCAGGTCTGCGGGAATAGTATTCGTGCTGATTCTGGCACTGGTGATATTCAATAATGTTTCAAATCTTCCCGAAGAATATCCTCTCTTCGGTGTTTTTAATTTCTTAATGGTACCAATCCTGTTTATCGCCGGAGGGGTCATTTTTGTTTTAGCAATACTGAGGGAGACAAAGAACAGATAGTCAAATGGAAGCTATTCAACGACATCGCGGAAGACTGATTTTTTTAATGACCGCCGGAGCACTGGGAATAATGCTGCTTGTCATGGGTGGTTATCAGTTGATTGAATTTATGGATTCCACCGCGTTCTGCGGCAGGCTATGTCATGATGTGATGTACCCCGAATACACCGTGTATCAGGCTTCACCGCATTCGCGGGTGACATGTTCGGAATGTCACGTCGGCTCGGGCGCCGATTATCTGGTTAAATCAAAACTCAGCGGCATTCCCTTAATAATCACTACCATTACGGGCAATTATGACCGCCCTATTCCTACGCCGGTCGAGAACCTGCGTCCTGCCCGAGATACCTGCGAGCAGTGTCACCGCCCGGAAAGGTTTGCCGGTGACCTGGTCAGGCAGCACACCACATATTCAACGGATGAAATGAACTCGGAGAAAGTGGATATCAGGGTGATGAGAGTAGGAGGGGGAGAAGCTGAAACAGCCCAAAATATACACTGGCATATTGCTGCCAAAGTCTGGTATCTGTCACTCGACCCTGAACGTCAGGACATAGTCTGGGTGGGTGTTGAGAAAGAGGACGGGATGCTTGATGAATACGTCGAGCCCGGGAATGACACTGAGGTTTCTCAGCAGCAGATTGATGATGAAAAGCGACTGATGGACTGTATGGACTGTCACAATCGCGCGACTCATATTTTCTACTCTCCGGATGAGTTAATCGATGAGGCAATGGTACAGGGAAAGATAGATTCCGGGCTTCCTTTTATCAAGAGAGAAAGCCTGGCGGCTTTAGATCCTCCAAATGATTCTCTGGAGGAGGCATTTACCAAGATAGAAGCCATTAAGGATTTTTATAAAAATGACTATCCCCGGATTTACGGGGAGAAAAAGGAGGTGATTGACGGCACTATTAGAGAACTGAAGGAGATTGCCCGTTTGACTACTTTTCCTCATATGCAACTGAAATGGGATACATACATCGATAATTCCGGTCATATTGAATTTCCAGGTTGCTTCAGATGTCACGGAAAACTGGTGGCTGTATCCGGACCCGATGAGGACGAAACAATCGATATGGAATGTGAGTCCTGTCACTATTTCGAGTTGAAATAAAGCAGTCGCTTTGAGGGACCCGCAAAGAGCATCGATATCAATAGAAGAATGTGGCAGTTCTGCGAATTAGATGTAAATGATGGTCATGTTGAACAGGGTAAAAAACTAAGAAAGGAGTTAAAGTATGCTAAAAACCCTTACTAATACCAGAAAAGGGATTTTCGGGATTATTTCAGTGCTGCTGTTGTTTTCTCTGGTTATCCTTATGGTTAGCTGTCAGGGACCGCCCGGACCTGCCGGGCCGGAGGGACCTCAAGGACCCCAGGGGCCGACCGGACCTGCCGGCACCGTAGAGGAACCCGAAGAACCTGCACCGGAAGCACCGGTGATTGTTAATGCCGGTGAAGACCAGGCTGCCGAGCCGGAAACGGCTTTAACATTGAAAGGCAGTGTTAAGATAAACGACGGCTCGCAGA